>DETV01000031.1 GCA_002361775.1 Eubacterium sp. UBA3279 | reverse complement strand
GAGGTATATTCCCTCGTTTTCTCTCATTGTTAAGGGAATTTTGGATACATATTAGGCTTTTTTGAAGATTACTCACCATTTTTTCACTTTTCAATGTATTTTTCTTCTTAAAACATGGTGACTTTTTTCAAAAATGTCCTTTTTTTCACCAAAAATTCTTTATATACCCCCTGCCCCTATATGCAAATAAGGCGCCAATTCAGATGTAAAAATAAAATATAACCTTTTGTCATCACATATACTTTTTACTTCAGATTTTCTTCAGAAATACTTTATTCCTTCTCCACATTCTGTACACATATATCCTTTATACTAAATGTATTAAATGAAATGAGGACAACGGCTGCGTGATAAGCTGTCAGAAGTATTAAAGCTGCGTGGCTGTTGGACCTCGACAAACAATTATTTCCATTTATATAGATTTTTTTCATACTGGGGATGTCGGATCGTTTCTGACACCCCCCTTCCTCTTTTATACCCCTATATGAATTGTTTCATCCTGCTCTTTTTATTCATTCTCACAGATGTTGCTTTTGGTATTCTTTACGATATTCTCTGGGTGTCATGTGAAAATGCTCCTGAAAAGCCCGGTTAAAGGTTCTTTGGCTGTTGAATCCGGAATTATTATATATATCGGTAATTGTCTGGTTCGTATACACCAGAAGACCACTGGCATAATTTAACCTTACTTCATTCAAATACTGGTTAAAGTTTCTGTGAAATGTTCCTGAGAACACCCGGGAGAGCGCATAAGGGCTGAATCCCAATTCTTTTGCCATAGAAGTAAGTGTAATTTCTTCTGTAAAATGTCCTGAAATATAAGCCATAGTCTGATAAACAATATCTTCCGGTCCCATAGATGTTTTTTCAATTAAGGTATAACAGGCCAATGCGTGGGTCAGCATGATCTGAACAAAGGCCTGAGGAATAATAATACTATCCAGCTTTTTTCTCTGTCGGAGAAGTGAATTCATGGCATAAGTAATGTCAGGATGTAAATCTTTTTGCTTAATCACTGGATTTTGTGGAAAATACTGCTGCAAATGTGACAAATATCCTCCGGTATATGCAGGATCCAACATCAGATACACCACTTTTCCCGGCTTAGGATCAAACGCCTGATAATGATGAACAATTTCCGGAAACACAATGGCAAAATCTCCCGCTTCCATATGGTACAACTCTTTTCTTACACCAATCTCCAATGTTCCTTCTATCACATAGACAAACTCCACCGATTTATGCAGATGTGGCGGATCATGCTTTGTTTTTGTAAGAAATATTTCATAATGCTCCTTGCTTTCCCTATATAATGGCTGCATAAAACTCCTCCTTTTGCAAGATTTGGCTACTTATTGATTGGATTTGACACGTATTATAGTAAAAAACTGGCTATAATGCAACTGTAAGATAAATAAGAAAAACAAATAACTACACATAGACTACAGTATAAATAAGGAGGAATTTATTATGAAAAATTACATGAAAACATTGGTTGAAAAATACTTCACAAAGAATATGGCTATTATCGAACAGGTTGGTGACGAAAGCACTCCTGAAGAAATGCTCAAAAGAAATTCTTTTAACCTTCTGAATGTATCTCCAAGATTCTTCTAATTTTAAGGTTAACATTCAAACCGCAGCGTTCACGTACATAAAACGGAACGCTGCGGTTTTTTCATTCTCATACCTTAAAGCGATAACCAACTCCCCAGATTGTCTCAATATACTGAGGTTTCGCTGTATTATATTCTATTTTTTCTCTTATTTTCTTGATATGCACTGTAACCGTAGCAATATCTCCCACAGATTCCATATCCCAGATTTCCCGGAACAACTCATCTTTCGTAAACACACGATTAGGATTCTGGGCCAGGAAAGTCAGAAGATCAAATTCCTTTGTGGTGAAGTTTTTTTCTTCTCCATTCACCCATACTCTCCGGGCAGTCTTGTCAATCTTGATTCCCCGAATCTCAATAATATCATTTTCCTGTACGCCTGTACCGATTAATCGTTCATATCGAGCCAGATGTGCCTTTACTCTGGCTACCAGTTCACTGGGACTAAACGGCTTTGTCATATAATCATCTGCTCCTAATCCCAATCCCCGAATCTTATCAATATCATCTTTCTTTGCAGAAACCATGATCACAGGCGTATTCTTCTGGGCCCGAATCTCCCGGCAAATATCAAATCCATCCATTTCCGGAAGCATAAGATCCAATATGATCAGATTAAATTCTTCTGTCAAAGCTCTCTTAAGGCCCACATCTCCCCGATGCTCAATATCCACCTCAAATCCACTTAATTCCAGATAATCCTTCTCCAGATCCGCAATTGCTTCTTCATCTTCCACAATCAATATTTTACTCATTTGCCGGTACCTCCTGATATTTTCTCAAAGCCAGATACATTGTAGTACCTGTGCCTTCTTTACTTGTCGCCCAAACCTGACCGCCATGATCTTCCATAATCTTTTTAACAATAGACAGTCCGATGCCACTTCCTCCCATAGAAGAATTTCGTGAAGCATCTGTCCGATAAAATCTGTCGAAAATACTTGCCAGATCTTTCTGGGCAATTCCCTTGCCATTATCCTCTATCTCAATCTGGATGAAATCACCCACATCCCGCAAACGGATATTAATGGCTCCTTTGGGTTTATTCATATATTTCAGTGAATTACTGATAATATTATTAATCACTCGCTTAATCTGCTCTGCATCTGCTATGACCACCGCATCTTCTTCCAGATAATTAAAATATGTGAGAGAAACACCTCTGGACTCCAGTTCCATGCTCAGTTCATCCACACAATCCTCAAAATAATCACTTACATTGATTTTATTAAAGGTGTAAGGAATTCGATTCGTATCAATTTTAGAATAAAACGTAAGCTCATTGATCAGGCGATCCATCTCATTTGCCTTCGTGTATATGGTTCGGATGTATTTATTCATCTTCTCAGGAGTATCAGCCACTCCGTCCATAATACCTTCCACATAACCTTTTACTGCAGTAATGGGTGTCTTCAGATCATGAGAAATATTACTGATCAATTCTTTGTTTTCCTTATCAAAAGCCACTTTTTCTTCTGTGGACTGCTTCAGCCTCTGTCGCATCTCTTCAAAATCCTCGCACAAATCACTGATCTCATCCACTCCGCTTTTTTCAATAGTAAAATCAAGATTTCCTTCTTTTATATTCTTTGTTGCTTCCTTTAATTGATTCAAAGGAGTGATCACTCCCCGATACGTCCACATACACAAACCCAGGGAAGTAACAATCAAAATCAACACGATCACAAATACCATGTCTGCCATCAAATGCTGCATCTGCGGAATGATCGTATCTGCTTTACTGACAATAAACGCACTTCCTGCCGAACCATCCTGAAATTCAAAATCCACCTGTTTTACAAGGGCCTGAATATCCGCACCAATGTAGATGCCCCTGTCATTTCCCGCCATGGCATCTCCATAATCAGGAAGCTCTTCCAGAAGTATCTGTGAATCTGCTTCATCACTTCCATTATAGATCATAGAATATTCTTTTCTTATCAGTAAATATGCATTCTTTGCTTTTAAATCTTCATTTACCTTATCCAGATACTTCACATCTTCCAGATTATCTGCATTCATTTTGGCTGTCTTCTGCAGATTATCAAAAAGCTTTTGTGTCATCTTACTGAGAATAAATGTATTATTGGACAGGCTTTCATAAGTAATTCCTTCAATTCCATACTGTTTCTCTATAGAGTGCATCTGATAACTGGTAAACCCCATAAATGCAATCACCGTAAGAATCAGCGGAACTAAAATGATAACGAAAAAAGAAATAATTATTCTGTTTTTCAGTTTCATATCTTCATCCTTGCCTTTTTAATTACTAACTGCACTTTTCATGACAGGCAGTCTATAGTAAAAGTATAGCATATATCTTCCCCATTTTCGCCTAAACAAAGCGGAAAATTTCTAAACTTTCTATAAATCTTATCCTTTCCTTCTCTTGAATCACTCCCACAAAACTGTTATATTAATCTACGAGATGCCAGAATTGTGAAGGTTCATACCACGAAACAATTCGTCAGACATCCTTTGACCTGAACATCTCTACGAAAATATATGAAAAAGGACGGGGTATATCCCCAAAGGTTTTACAAATGAAACATCAGACAGACTTAGGAAAAGATTCCATTCCTTCCCTTGTGTTAAAACTGGCCGGTCCTGCTATGCTTGCCCAGTTTGTTAATGTACTTTACAGTATCATAGACCGTATGTATATTGGTCATATTCCCAAAACAGGCGCTTTAGCCTTAGCCGGAGCCGGTATCTGCGGACCCATTGTCACCCTCCTTTCCTCCTTTGGAACACTGGTAGGATTAGGCGGTTCCATTCTTCTTTCCATTCGACTGGGAGAACAAAACATAAAAAAAGCAAGACAGATTCTTGCAAATTCATTCCTGCTTCTTGGCATATTTTCCGCAGTTCTTACTGTGGCTTTTCCTTTGTTAAAGAATCATTTATTACTTTGGTTTGGCGCCAGTGAAGCAACCTTTCCCTACGCCAACAGCTACCTGACAATCTACACGTTGGGAACATTTTTTGCTTTAATGGCCAGCGGCTTAAATTACTTTATCACTTGTCAGGGATTTCCTCTGTTCGGAATGGTAACTGTACTGATAGGCGCTTTTTCCAATATTGTGCTGGACCCTGTATTTATTTTCCTGTTTGACATGGGAGTTGCCGGGGCGGCAGTTGCCACCGTAATTTCTCAATTTATCTCCTGTTCTTTCGCCCTGTATTTTCTTTTTGGGAAAAGACCACAGGTGAAAATCACTTTTGGAAATTATGATCTCCGCCTGATGGGAAGAATTATTTACCTGGGAATATCTCCTTTCCTTATTCTTACCACAGACAGTCTTATTTTGATTGTCATGAATGCGTCCCTGCAGCATTTTGGAGGAAAAACCCAGGGAGATATGCTGATCACCTGCGCGACCATTGTACAAAGCTATGTGACGCTGATCACCTCGCCCATGCTGGGAATCAGCGGTGGAACACAACCGATTATCAGTTATAACTATGGTGCAAAACTTACAAAACGGGTAAAAACTGCAGAAAAATATATTCTGGGACTTTGCCTGGTATTTACCACGATTATGTTTCTGGTATCTCAGCTCCTTCCCCAGTTTTTTGTCCAGTTCTTTACCAGTGATGCGGAATATATTGATTTTTCCATCTGGGGAATCAAAGTCTTTACTATGATGATCATTCCTTTAAGTTTCCAGTACGTACTGGTGGATGGTCTTACTGCTATGGAACGCACCAAAACTGCCCTGGCGCTGTCATTGTTCCGAAAATGTTCTTTTATGCTGCTGACCGTACTTCTTCCTTTCCTGATTGAAGCCAAAGCCGCATTTTATGCAGAACCTGTTGCCGATTTGATGTCGTCCGTTCTTTCTACTGTAGTATTTCTTCTGGTAGTGGATAAACATCTGAAAAAACGGGAAATGGCGAAACCGGCGCCGGAAATACATCTGTAGATCAATATAAGTTTCATACTGCATCACTGATAATTTTATCTATATGACAAAAAAAAGGCTGCCAGAAAATCATCTGCAATGGTAAATTGCTACTGATTTCCTGACAGCCTTCTTTATTTAAATTTTATCCCAGATATTTTTTCAAAACATCTACTTTATCCAGTTTTTCCCATGGCAGATCAAGATCATTTCTTCCAAAATGTCCGTATGCCGCTGTCTGTTTGTAGATCGGACGTCTCAGATCCAGCATTTTAATAATTCCAGCCGGTCTCAGATCGAAGTTCTCACGAATAATCTCTACCAGTTTTGTATCTTCCAGTTTTCCTGTACCGAAAGTATCCACACGTACAGAAGTAGGATGAGCCACACCGATAGCATAAGAAAGCTGAATCTCACATTTGTCAGCCAGTCCTGCTGCTACCATATTTTTAGCTACATAACGAGCTGCATAAGCTGCGGAACGGTCAACCTTGGTACAGTCTTTACCGGAGAAAGCTCCGCCGCCGTGACGGCCATATCCGCCATAAGTATCTACGATAATCTTTCTTCCTGTTACACCACTGTCTCCATGAGGTCCGCCAATAACAAATCTTCCTGTAGGATTAATGAAGAATTTAGTATCATCATCAATCATATCTGTCGGTAATACAGGTTCAAAAACATATTTTTTGATATCTTCATGAATCTGTTCCTGTGTTACATCCGGATCATGCTGTGTGGAAAGTACCACTGCATCCAGACGTACAGGATTTCCTTCTTTATCATATTCTACTGTTACCTGAGATTTTCCATCCGGTCTCAGATAAGGCAGAGTTCCTTCTTTTCTTACTTTTGTAAGCTGTCTGGTCAGTTTATGTGCCAGAGCAATAGCAAATGGCATATATTCTTCTGTTTCGTTACTTGCAAAACCGAACATCATACCCTGATCTCCTGCTCCAATCGCATCCAGTTCTTCATCTGTCAACTTATTTTCTTTTGCTTCCAGCGCTTTGTCTACACCCATGGCAATATCAGAAGACTGTTCATCAATAGCTGTGATCACACCGCAGTTATCTGCATCAAAACCAAATTTTCCTCTTGTGTAACCAATCTCACGTACTGTTTCCCGTACGATTTTCTGAATATCTACATAAGCCTGTGTTGTAATTTCTCCCATAACCAGCACAAGACCTGTTGTAATTGCTGTTTCACACGCAACACGGCTCATGGGATCCTGTTCCATCAATGCGTCCAGAATTGCATCAGAAATCTGGTCACACATCTTATCCGGATGACCTTCAGTTACAGATTCAGAAGTAAATAAAATTTTCTCCATCGTTTTTCTCCTTTTGTTTTCGTGGGCGCTTTTCTCCCGGGTTTCTATTTTTCTGCCTTTCGTGCAATAAAAGAGCCCGCAAAAGCGGACTCAATATTTCAATATTAAATCCCCTTATTGTTCGATTGCTCGCTCAGGTAGGCACCTTCCGCTTGGCGGGGTTGCCGTGACTTCACAGATCCTATGTATCTCCATCACTCTGAATAAGAGAAAAGCTTTATTTATCTAATTTACGACTATTACAATAACGCAGAACGGATGATTCGTCAAGAGTTTTTTCTCGCACAACGTAAAACACTCTGAAAAGTTATTGATTTTCCTTAATTCCCCTTTTTATACAACACAAAAGAGTAAATCATAGGCACAATCATAGTCATCAAAATAATCACCACCAAAATTAGAATACTCTGGACAAACCCATTAATAACGAATATAATTCCTCCAATCACCCACAGTTTGGAAGCGAATCTATGTGTTCGATCCCAATTTTCTTCATTTCCCAAAGTCCACGGAATGCGAATACCCACTGTATAATTCTGTCTGTTTTTTGACATATAATTTCCCATAATTATAAACATCAATCCTACAAGTATATTTGCAATTATACCAATATCAACCTTACTTCCCATTGCATAGGATAAGGTTGCTATATTCACAATCAAAGAAACCACGGGTATGATCCAGAATATGACCGATAACATCATTTTCCCGATATTTCGTTTTTTCGGATCATTTAGGGTTATTCCCAGAGTAAACAAATGAACTACCAATAATATTGCCGGTATACCAATAACTGCAAACGGCTTGCTGCTCCATCCATTCGGTACATTATCTGCCCCAAAATGTGTGGCAATGGTATCCGGCAATTTGTTCCATAACACCAGTCCGATCAATATGGGCAGAATCGTTACAATACTCGTTAAAATTATTTTTCCTTTATACTCTTTCATTCTTCTTTCCTCCTTTTAAATCGCGGTAGTGTCAAAAACTACCTGTT
>DETV01000081.1 GCA_002361775.1 Eubacterium sp. UBA3279 | reverse complement strand
AAGACTTGACTATATAGGGAGGAACAGATTATGACAAACGAAAAATTTATCAGTTTTACTATGGACAAGACAAAACACATTGCATTGGTTGCTCATGATGGAAAGAAAAAAGAGCTGGTGGAATGGTGTGACAAAAATAAAGATGTTTTGAAAAATCATTTCCTGTGCGGAACGGGTACAACAGCAAAATTAATTGCGGAAAAAACAGGACTTCCCGTGAAAGGGTATTGCAGCGGACCGCTGGGAGGAGATCAGCAGATCGGTTCCCGTATTGTGGAAGGCGGAATTGATTTTCTGATTTTCCTGTGGGATCCGCTGGAGTCACAGCCTCATGACCCGGATGTAAAAGCGCTTTTGCGTATCGCTGTAGTGTATGATATTCCTGTGGCAAATAATCTGGCTACAGCAGATTTCCTCTTGGGTTCTAAATACATGAGCGAAACATATGACAGAAAAGTGGAAAATTTCAATATAACTATTCAGGACAGAGTAAATCAGTTTCAGGGAAAATAAGGAATGAATCGGAAAGCAAAACATTTTTGATAGAAATACAAGGAGCGGCAGAAATATAATGTTTACACAGGAGTTTATGAGGGAAATTGAAAGTTCTTTTGCAAAGCAGATGGAACGTCTGGGAGAAAAAGAAATTCAGATAAAAAAGGTTTTGGAAGAATGTACACAAGAGGAAGGGGAAGCATTAAAGTGTCTTTATGCTTCCATGCCGGTGAGTGACGGGGCAGATTATCCGCCTGAACTTTATCTGGATTACGCCAGACACGGCGTCTTTTTGTGGAAATACGGTCCCTTTGCCGGACAGATTCCGGAAAATATTTTTGCCGGATATGTGTTGCATCATCGTGTAAATAATGAAGATCTGACGATGTGCCGATCATTTTTTTATGAGAAATTAAAAGATAAAATCCAGGGACTCACTATGGAAGAGGCTATTTTGGCTATTAACTACTGGTGCGCTCAGGAAGCAACCTACCGGACCACAGACGGAAGAACAGCCAGCGCTGCCTGTGTGTATCGCTCTGCTTATGGAAGATGCGGAGAAGAATCCACATTTGCAGTGTCAGTGCTGCGAAGTATGGGAATTCCTGCCCGGCAGGTATATGTTCCCTGGTGGTCTCACTGCGATGATAATCATGCCTGGGTAGAAGTATGGTGTGAGGGTAAATGGAAATTTTTAGGAGCCTGTGAACCGGAGGAGATTTTGAATAAAGGGTGGTTTACAAATGCGTCTTCCAGAGCAATGATGGTGCATTCCCGTTGGCTTCTCCCTACATTGCCCAAGGAAGAGCTGGTGGGCAGAAGAGGAATGTCACTGGTTGTCAATCAATTGAAAACCTATGGAAAAACCACCCGTATAGAGGTGGCCGTGGTGAATGGACAGGGGCAGCCGGTTGTGAATGTTCCGGTACATTTTGCAGTGATGAATTATGCCTGCTTTGGAGAAATTGCCTGTGTCCATACAGGAGAAGATGGAAAAGCATATCTGGAAACAGGATATGGTACTGTTTTGATAACGTCTTACAAAGATGGAGATTATGCAGAAATACTTGCAGACGTAACAAAAGAACAAAGATATACATTGCGGTTAGAGAGTGGGGAGAAATCTAAGGACGAATGGGAAGATATGATTTTGCTGGCTCCCAAGGATTCTCCTGTCAATCCCTGCCGGCAGTCAGAAGAAGAGATTCAACGAGGCAGAACAAAATTTAAAGAAGCTACCCGATTGAGAAAAGTAAAAGAAGAAAAATTCTTTGACTCTCTGATGGCGGAAAGAGCAGTAAAGCGGCTGGAAGAAGAAACACGAAAACGGGCTGTGGAAATTATGAAACAGGCCAGAGGAAATCAAAAAGAAATTGCTGATTTTCTGGAAATGGATGTGCAGGGAAGATGGAAGGAAAAAAGAAAACTGGATATTCTGAACAGTCTGAGAGAAAAAGATTATCTGGATATCACCAGTGAAATCCTGGCCCAGCACTGCGAATTTGCGGCAGAATATGAGGAAAAATGGCCGGAATCTGTCTATGTGTCCTGGATACTTTGTCCCAGAGTGGAAAATGAGATGATTCGCCCTTTCCGCAGGTTTATCAATAGCTGGTTTTCGGAGGAAGAAAAACAACAGTTCAGGGAAAGACCGGAGCTGGTCTGGAAAATGATACAGGAAAAATTGATTTCTGATGAACGTTTGGAATATGGAAATCTGATCACATCGGCAGAGGGAGCGCTGACCAGTGGGTACGGCAGTCTTCTCACAAAGCGAGTGGTGAGTGTGCAGATTCTTAGAACACTGGGGATTCCTTCCCGTTTGAATCCTTCGGATCATATACTGGAAATCTGGAAAGATGGAACATTTATCTCTTTGGAAGAAAAAGATGGACAAGCGGTTCGTACCGCTTCCATTGTCCTCGAAAAACAGGAGGGGAAAGTCTGGACCTATTATCAGAACTGGACCATATCCCGTTTTGGCGAAAAAGGCTATGAAACACTTTCACTTTGCGATGAAAGTGGTGAAGAAATATATGGCGAAATACCGCTGTTTCCTGGAAAATATAAGATTATCACAGCCAATCGGCTGCCTAATGGGAATATTTTTGCCAGACAGAAAATCTTTCTATTGGAAGAGGGAGAGAAAAAGTCTGTTTTTCTGGAACAAATGGAAGCCAAAACGGAAGATATGCTGGAGGATAATGATCTGACAGATTTTTCTCTGAAAAGAGAGGATGGAACATCCTGTCGGTTGTCTGAATTGGTGAAAGAGAAAAAGGGGTTGTTTATATGGCTGGAAGAGGGAAAAGAACCCACAGAACATATTTTGAACGAAATATATCAAAGAAAAGAAGCCTATGATAATTTGCGGGGAAATCTTTTCTTTGTGGTAAACAGCCCGGATGTAAAAAAAGACAGTACCCTGTCAAGAACAGTGTCCGCTTTGAAAAATGTGAATTTTCTGGTGGATGATTTTGGAGCGGATATGGAGGTGCTGGCCCGGAGAATGTATCTGGAACCGGGGAAATTACCCCTGATCGTAATCGTAGATGAACATATGAAAGGAATCTATGGAATAGCAGGATATAATGTGGGAACAGCAGACATGATTTTAAAACTTATGGATTTGTAAAAGAAGATTTGGAAAAATACTCACCATGTTTTTACGGAAAATGTGGTGAGTATTTTTGACAATGTAATGAAATGCAACAGGGAAGTTTGGATGGTAAAAGTAAAAGACTATGATATAAAAGAAAGAGAATATTCTGAAAATACAATAAAATAAATAAAAATGAA
>DETV01000005.1 GCA_002361775.1 Eubacterium sp. UBA3279 | reverse complement strand
TCAGATTCTTATTCTTGAAATGATGATTACTCATTACCGTAAAATTCTTAGTTCTCTCTACCCGAAAAATCTGTGCCATAATAAATTTTTAATCTGTCCAATTACCTGTTCAATCCTCAGTTACAAACTTTAACTTTGTTAAACATAGATCAGTTCCTTTAAAATAATCTCTTTCGCAATCGCTCTGTGCTGATTAGCAGCTCTTACCCAAGCCATCTGATCTGCTTCTTTATCCGGCAGTGGTTCTTTTTCTTCCAACTGCTTCAGGATCACTTCTTCTCGTTCTCTGGCTGCCTTATCTACTTCCATTATCAAGAGGCGAGTACCAGAATTTTTAAAAATCTCCATCTGATGCTTTGGCAAAACCTGCGATACTTTTCATCCAACCAACCACATCCCCTCGATTCAGGTTGTTTTGAAGTACCGTTCTATTGTTCTCAAGGTGACATCATTTCATCCCTATCACTGCCGCTGTCAACAATACTGCTGCAAATACCAGATTCCATCCCGTAAAGTACCAGAAATATTTTCCTTTCGTACCCACATTTTTATTTTTTTCACTCTCTTCTGCATAAAATTTGTAAGAAATCAAGCTTGCCAAAGAAGCAATCATTGTCCCCAGTCCGCCAATATTAACCCCCTGTAACAACGCCGCATAATTCTTTGTAAATCCCGACAACAGAATCGCTGCCGGTACATTACTGATCACCTGACTGCCGGCAAATCCCAAAAACAGTTCATTCCCTGCCAAAACTTTCTCCAATACTTTTTTCACCCAGTCAATTCTTCCCATATTTCCGATAAATATGAAAAATGCTACAAAGGTGAGAAGAAGACCGTAATCTACTTTTCCAGGTAAAAACTCCTCTTTTCCTGTTGCATATAATAATACACATGCTAGGAGAGTAATCCCCAGCAGAGCCGGCCAGGATAAAATCCGCAGAACGGACAGCAGACTTACCAGAAATAACCCCAGCAAAAGTAGATTTTCTCCTGTTTTCTTCTCTTTTTTTATCTGTGGAACCACTTGTATCTGAAGTTTCTCGTTTTTTTTCGCCAGACAGCCCGCAAGAATCAACATCAAAGAAAGCACCGATAAAGGTCCCATTACTTTTATAAACTCCCCGAGGGACATACCAGATACCGAATATAAATACAAATTCTGAGGATTTCCCACCGGTGTAGCCATACTCCCCAGATTCGCAGCAATCGTCTCCATAGTAACCACCGCAATCATCTGCTGTTCCATTTGCGCCATACGAAGCACCAGAATTGTAAAAGGCACAAAAGTAAGCAAAGCTACGTCATTGGTAATCCACATAGAACTGAAAAAGCAAAGTCCTACCAGAACTATCATCAGCTGTCGAAAAGTTTTTACTTTTTTCAGTAGACCATTCGCCATCTGTTCAAAAAGACCTGTTTTCTTAAATCCCTCCATGACCGTCATCAGACAAAACAAAAGCGCCAGTACCCTGGCATCCAGATAATCTGCATAACCTCGATCCGGTTTTACAAAAAACATGGATACAAGAGCAAGAAAAGACGCCACACAAAGTACCGTTTCTCGTTTTAAATATGTTATGATTTTCCTCATTTCCTTCTACATATCCTCTTCTTTCGTTTTCTATCCTGATACAGTATAGCATATCTAAAAAAACAGATCTCATATTTTAAGATAAATTTTCCAAAACAATCTGTCTTTGTTCTGGATATAATGATATGGGAAGATACAATTTGCTATTTCCCACTTCTTCTATTTGAAGCGATTCCGTTTTTCTTGATGGAGAAAAATAAAATGGCAAATAAAATTCTTTTTCTGTTTCTGGTTGTAACCGAAAACTCATCTGCCCCTCTTTCATATTCGGATTTGCAACAGAATATAAAGCTTCACTAAGTTGTAACTGAAAATCTTCTCCATACAGTACATAATTTGGGAAATTAATTCCCTTATCAGGATTATCTTCCTGATCTTTATTTTTAACTACTATCTTTATATTGCACACCATTTCAGGATATATCATTTCATCTTTTTGAAAAAGCGTTCCCTGCACCGTTTCATTATATTGGAATTTTTCAAGAAATTCTTCATATGTCATAATCTCTGCTTCTTTAACAACAATAGCGTATCCGTCCATTCTTTCATAAGATTCCATAAATATATTATTTCCAACAAATACCTCTTCCTGCATTCCATATTCCTTTATTTCAGGATATTGCACACTTGTATTTACACTCTTTATCCGAAAGATTATAAAAATTCCAATTGCTATTGCCAATATACTAAATATCCCTTTTTTCATTTCATCCCTCTTTTCTTGTTCACCCTATCTTAGTTATTTCAATAATTTTCCATCCTGTAACAGATAAATCACATCCGACATTTCCTCCAAAAGATATGCATCATGACATGACAAAATAATCAATGCTCCACGCTCTTTCTCTTCCTGTACTATCTTTTTCAGACGCTCTACCCCCTCTTCATCTAAAGCATTTGCCGGTTCATCCAAAATCAAAAGTTCCGGTTTCTCCAATACGGCTGCTGCAATTCCCAGCTTCTGTTTCATTCCCAACGAATATTTTTTATATTTCTTCTTACTATCCGGCTCTAACCCTACCCGTTCCAATGTTCTACGAATTTGTTTGTCATCAATTTTATCTTGAATAGAGGACAGCAACTTCAAATTAGCAAATCCTGAATAATTGTCTAAAAATGTGGGATTTTCTATTAGAAGTCCCATATTTTCCGGGAAATTTATATCTCTTCCGAGAATCTTATTATCTACAGTAATCTGTCCTTTGGTTGGGTAAATCAGTCCTGCAATAAGCCGCATTAACATGGTTTTCCCTGAACCATTAATTCCACGAAAGCCAAAAACTTTTCCAGATGTGAATTCCATCGAAATATGTTCGATTACGCTATTGCCCCTTATTATTTTTGAAACATTTTCTACTTTTATAATCATATCTGCCTCCCTGTCACTCTGAATCCAAATTCAAAATATCATATTTTTGAAAATATATCCCTCCGACGATCCATGCACCTATAATCACAACTCCTCCAAGAATTGTAGCATGAAACATCGTGTATCCTCCCTGTACTACCCATTCACTTCGTAACGACATCGTCAAACTTTCCCACCAAAACATGGAATTGAAATAGGCGCCGCATAATAAAAAAATAATCATAATCCCATAATTAAGCACTGGTTTTAAAAATAATGTCAATACCAATAAAATCAGACTATTACCAATAGACAAAAGACATGGAAGAAACAACATCATAACAGAAAATTGTATCGGAAATTTTGAAAAAGAAGAGTTCGCTTCCATATTTAAATTTCGCAAAGAATCTTCAAAATTCTTATAAGAACAGGACGAAAAAAACACACTTGCACCCACCGCTAATATTATTAATCCTACTTTTTTTTGTTTCATAGCCATATCCTCCAGATTTACCTTTCCCTAAAAGAGTCCCCTTATTTTCTATTTTCATTATCTTCTTTCTTTTTATAATTACAACACCATCCGCATCAAATGACGTATTAATGCTTTTTTGGGTTATTAGAGTTTTTGCATTCATATTTTCTCTGTTCTATGATATACACATGAAAGAGAAAGTCTGGTGAAAAAATGTCCCCAACTTGTTACTTTTACCAGTGGAGAAGCTCTGTTATCTGATACTGGCGAAAAAGATATGGTTTTTCTGGATATAGAAATGCCCGGTATGAACGGAATTTATATTGGGAATGAATTAAAAAAGACATATAAAAATGTCATTATCTTTGTAGTAACCTCCTACTCTGAATATCTGGATGAAGCTATGCGTTTCCATGTTTTCCGTTATCTTTCCAAACCGCTGGATAAACAACGCCTTTTTCGCAATCTAAGGGATGCGCTAACTTGTTTCAGTACAATAACTGCAAAAATACCTGTGGAAACCCGGCAGGGCGTTCATGTTATTCCCACTTCCCAAATTATTGCTGTAGAAGCGCAGGGACGAAAGGTAACCGTACACACTACTGCTCAGGATTTTCTTTCCGTACAAAACATGAATTACTGGTCAGAAAATCTCCCCAAAAACTGTTTTTTTCAAACCCACCGCAGCTTTATTATCAATTTTGAGCATGTGACTGACTTTGATCATTCCACCATCCATCTGACTGAACCACATATCACAGCTTATCTTACCCGACGAAAATACACTGCTTTTAAAAACGCTTATCTTCTTTATCTGGAAAGTACGAGGTAATACTTATGGAATTCATCCTATTACTTTTATTAAGTTTTTTTATCGAAGCTATTATTATCTGGCAGTATACCGCCAATCTTTTTATCCCAAAGCGTTCTGTCAGTTCAAATTTGCTTTGTCTTTCAACAATCTACTTTGCCTTATTCCTATTTGCTTTATTCCGACAGACATGGCTAAACGCCGCCTTATTTTGGGGAGCAAATTTTCTCTTTATTTTTATTCAGTTTAAAGTCAGGATACCTGCTATATTTTTTCATACTTCCCTCCTTACTGCGATCATGGGAATTTCAGAAATGGCAACGATGGGAATTGTATCAAAATTTTTTCCTCATTTCCTTTCACTGAAAGGTATCAGTCTTATTTTTTATACTCTTTTCAGCAAAAGTTTGTTTTTTACAGTTGCCTATCTTCTATCTCATTTTTTGAAGCAGAAAAAAGAAGGTTTGGAAGTTTATGACCGTTCTGAACTTTTCCTGATACCCATTCCTGTTGCTTCTACTTTTGTTATGCTCACTTTCTTTCACATTGGTGAGACAATCTCTGTTAAACCTCCGATTAATATTCTGTTGACCATCAGCGCTGTTTTTCTTCTGTTCATTAACTTCTTAGTTTTTGGCATACATCAGTACAATCAAAAAAAGAGTCTGGAATTCACTGAAATGCAACTGCTGCTTCAAAAAGAATCTGACTCTGTAGAATATTATGAAATGCTTCTGGCTCAAAGTGAAAATCAAAGTATTTTGATTCACGATATAAAGAAACATCTCCATTCCATTCAACTGCTAAATGAAAAAGGGGAAAAAGAAAAAATAGATGCTTATATCCATCAACTTCTGGATGGATCGGATTTAAAAGAAAGTGCAAAAATCTGTGATAACAATATATTGAATGCTATTCTCAACCGTTATCAAAGACAATGTATAGAAAAACATATCACGCTTCATGTAGATATCAGAAGGAACTCTCTTCCCCGGCTTTGTCCAAATGACCTGACCTCTCTGTTTTGTAATTTATTAGATAATGCAGTAGAAGCCGCTGAAAACATCCCCGATTCTTTTATTGAACTTACCGTTCAAAAGAAAGAAAACTCACCCTTTGTTGTGATTGTCCTTGTGAATTCATGCAGAAATTCTCCTCGTCACATGGAAGAGGGACTTCTTATTTCTCACAAAGCAAATAAGAAAAGACATGGTTTCGGAATCAAAAGTATCAAAAAGGTGGTAAACCAATACCAGGGTAATCTACAAATGTATTATGAACCTGGAACAGCAACCTTTCATACAATTATAACTTTGAAACAAATCGAGTAATAAAATACTTCTGCTGCACTGCTTCTTGTATCAAGCAATGCAGCAGAAGTATTTTTATTACTCATAATATTTCTGTACTCTGTCCCTCAATTTTTCAAACAATGGATAATAATTCTCTATGATCTCCTGAAATTTTTCTCTGGCAAATGTCCCATCGTAGTCATGCGCAAGCTGATTTCTTGTTCTCAGCATCTGAAGCCACCGGTCATCTTCTATGATTTTATTTCGGAAAGCCTGCTGTAGGGTTTCTCTCGGAGAACCAGTCGCAAAATCAAGGATTCCCATCTCCTTCACTAAGATATCCTTCATAACTTTCCAGGATATATCAAACGTAAGGCTAAAATTCAGAACCGTTCCCTCCAGTACAAAATCCTTCTCTATATCCGCTGTTCTACTTTTTTCCAAATTTTTCAGGCTTTTACAAAATGTATTGTATCTGTTAATAGATTTGCTTTCCATATTTTTTAATATCCTCCAATAGAAACTCGTTGTGAATGTTGTCATAATCAAAAATATCTATTTTTCGAAGCGTATCAATTTCTTCCAACGCATCTTCCAACTTACCAATATCTTCACATCCCCAAACAACAAAATCTATATCACTCTCCGGAGTAGCTGTTCCTGTCGCAAAAGAGCCAAACAAATATAGTTTCTTTACTCCATTTTCTTTACATATTCCTGTAACTCTTTGAATCACTTCAGAAATTGGCATAACATTCATGGAATCATCCTCCCTCAATGAATATCTCTTTTCTAATTATAAGCAATCCCCAAAAATATAGCAATAAAATTTGAAAATCATCAAAGATGAAAAATAAATTTGAATCACCTTTAAAAAAATATCCCCACCATCTTAAAATGTAACTCCATCACAGAACTTTTTTCTTTTTCTGCTATACTGATAAGAAAAGCTTTCTTTTATAATCATAAAAGCAGGAAATATTTTTATCAGGAGGTTTACTGTGAACGAAAAAATCAAAAAAAGACGAAAGGCTTTTGTCCATACAGAAGACTGTGTTGCCTGTGGCTGTTGTGTCAAAGTCTGTCCTAAAAATGCAATTGAAATCTGGAAAGGTATCCTGGCAAAAGTTAGCCCGGAAACCTGTGTGGGCTGTGGCAAATGTGCGAAGGAATGTCCCGCATCTGTAATTGAAATTCAGGAGGTGTTATCGTGAAAAAGCACTGGTATGATTATCTTTGGATTTTCTCTCTTACATATTTGATATTGGGGTTTTTCAATATTCTCTTTGCCTGGTTGGGACTCCTTTGTTTCTTCATTCCTTTAATTATCTCTATTTCCCAGGGAACAAAGGGATATTGTAACCGATACTGTGGAAGAGGACAATTGTTCAGCCTTTTAGGCGGACGGTTTGGACTCTCCCGAAAAAAAGATATTCCCAAGTGGATGAAAAGTAAATGGTTTCGTTATGGCTTCCTGATTTTCTTTTTCATCATGTTTTTCCAAATGCTCTGGAATACTTACCTGGTGTTTTCCGGCGCTCAAAACTTGCGCCAGATAGTTACTCTTTTGTGGACCTTTAAAGTTCCCTGGCACTGGGCATATCATGAAACATTGTTTCATCCCGGCGTAGCGCAGTTTGCTTTTGGATTTTACAGCGTAATGCTTACTTCTACCATTCTTGGTCTTATTACCATGATTTTATTTAAACCGCGAAGCTGGTGCGTCTATTGCCCTATGGGAACCATGACACAATTAATCTGTAAATTAAAAAACTCCGGACAACCTGAATAATAAGGTTGTCCGGAACAAATATACAGAAGTTTTTCCTCCAATGTATTCAATTTTTATTCTTTCGATTCTATCCCAGGGATATGCTTTCTTTGTCATTCCTGTGGTTGCTTTTTGAAATGCTTCCGACACGTACTGATATCCTCTGTCACTATTATACCTAATTCGTGATAACTGTGATCAGGGCTGCCAGTTTACTTCCTGGGATTTTATCAATTACTGTAAAAATAAAAGAATTTGTCAAACAAAGTGTTACAAAAATGCTTGACCACTACAATGTGGAATGGAATACAACTGTTGAAATGGACTGCTGGCATTTTTCAGAATGTATGTGTTTAATAAATAAGAAATTGGTGAAGGATATGGTCTCAGAGGACTGAGGAGGTGAAAAATAAAAAAGAGAGAATAAAGCAAGCTATGATTCTCTTTTTTCTATTTCACGATCAAATTCACAACAGCACCTTTTTTTACATCCACCAACCCTTTATCCGTCAGTTTCAGTGCCGGACTTACAGGCAGTCCAAGCGTTCCCAGTGACATGATGGGATTGGAGTGTTGGTAGCCAAGTTGGATTAAACTTTTCCGTATTTTGTATAATTTGGTTCCGATTTCCTCTACCGATTTATCAGAAAGAATTCCGCAGACAGGGAGAGGAAGCTCGGAGAGAATTTCACCATTTTGTATGGTAAGAAATCCGCCCTGCATTTCCTGGATCCTTGAAACGGCGAGTTTCATATCTGTCTCATTGTCTCCTGCTACAAATAAATTGTGGTGGTCATGGAAATAGGTGGTGGCAGCGGTTCCCTCCTTGAGAAATGCCCCTGTAAGGAAACCGTAGCCGATATTCCCGTTTTTACCGTATCTTTCCAATACCATGGCTAAGAGGCAGCCGCTTCCTTTCCAGTCAATATAGCCGTCCCGGACAGGCATGGTCATATGCTTTTCCAGAGTCTGAGTACAGTCAGGCTGTACTTCGATGACGCGAACAGTTACCTGAGAAGGAGCAGATAAAATAAAGTCTTCATTCTTTGCAAAACGTGAGAGAGGCATCCGGAAATCTTCCTCCGTCAAGTTAGCAATTCGGATGCTTTGGTAAAAATCAGGAGGAAAAACATCCCGTCTGTCAACAGAGAACTGTTTCTGACGATGAAATATTTCCTGTCCATTTTTGTATACAAATTCTGGTGTAAGGTGTGCCGGATCTTTTACAAGCATAAAGTCCGCCAGTTTTCCGGGAGCGATTACGCCTCTGTCATACAGGTGCATCCGGCGGCTGGGAGTATAGGTGGCACAGTAAATCGCCTGTTCGACAGGAAAACCTTTGGCAATTGCTTTTTCTACAATTTTGTTCAGATGACCTTCCTGATAGAGTGTATCTGCCATGGTGTCATCTGTGACAAATCCGCAGTATTCATAAAGCTGGTTTTCCCGAATATAGTCCAGAATTTCTTTTTTCAGCATTTTCTCCTGCAGTTCCATGAACATGCCGTTTTCGATTCGCTGTCTGACTTCTTCCAATGTGTGTTCCGTATGATCTGCGTCAATTCCCAGATAAAGAAATCTGGCAAGATCCAGTCCCACCAGTGAGGGACAGTGTCCTTCAATCACATAGCCGGGATATTCCTGTTTCAGATAATCCAGGAATTTGGTGATTTCCAGTGAATTTTCCTGAATGATCTGACGGTAATTCATGATCTCACCTACGCAGATGATATCTTTTTCCGCCAACAGATGTTTCATTGCCTGACAATCAATGATTCCTCCGGTAGTTTCCAGGGCTTGGCTGGTAGAAGGAACGCTGCTGGGGATACCATAATAAATATCAATGGGAGACTCATCCGCGGCCTGGATCATTTCCAGAATACCGCGGATTCCCTTAACATTTGCCATTTCGTGAGGTTCTGAGACAATGGTAGTCACTCCGTGTCCTGCCAGACAATGCCCGAAAGGTCCGGGCGTCATCATAGAGCTTTCAATATGCATATGAATATCCACCAGTCCCGGCAGCATATAGAGACCTTGGGCATCAAGGATCTTTTCCGGATGAATACCGTCAGAATGCTCTCTGTCTATATAGTAAAATTTTTTATTCCGCACATATACATCGCTTGGAATGAATCGCTTCAGGTAGGAGTTAAATACCAGAGCATTTTTAATTAATAAAGAAGCATTTTCCATAGGAGGAGCCTTTCCTTACCGAATGATACTATAAAAATATAGTATACATACAGCTACAAGTACATACATAACCGGAGAGATTTTCTTGATCTTTCCGGAAGCAATTTTCAGAATCAGATATACCGGAAGCGCTGCACAGATACCATTTGCGATATTGTTTGCAAAGATGGTAAAGGTAACGCAGACAAATGCCGGAATATATTCTGTGATGTCAGAGTAGTCAATATTTTTCATGCTGCTTAACATGTTAATACCGATGTAAATAAGAACCGGTGCTGTTGCAGCAGAAGGAATGATCAGTGCGACAGGAGCGAAAAACAATGCCAGTGCAAAGCAAATGCTGGTAAACACAACGGTAAGTCCCGTTTTCCCTCCTGCTTCCACACCGGCGGAGGATTCCAGGTAGGTGGTCATACTGGGCATTCCGAACAGAGCGCCGAAACTGGTGGCAATAGCATCCACTTTAAAGCAGCGGTCTATACCAGGCAGGTTTCCATCTTTGTCCAGATATCCTGCTTTTGCTCCTACTCCGAGAACAGTCCCGAATGTTGAGAAAAAGTCAGGGACAAAAAGAGCAATCAAAAATGGAATGTAAGCGAAATCAAGAGCACCCAGAAAATCTATGTTCATAAATTGTGTACCGATATTCGCAGGAAGAGATATAATGTTTTCCGGGAGTTTTGTTACACCAAAGGGAATGCCGATCAGTGTGGTCAAAAGGATCGTAAGGATCATTCCGCCCGCTACATTTCTTACTTTCATTACAAGCAGAATAATAAATCCGATTACACAGACAAGGACAGATGCAGAATTCAGCTTACCGAATGCCAGCGTATTTTTGTCTGCATTGGCAACAATCAGTCCGCAGCTTTTGGCTCCCAAAAGGGCGATAAAAAGACCGATACCTGCACTGACAGCATGCTTCAGACTGATGGGGATAACGCGTACAACAGCTTCTCTTAATCCAAGGAAAGAAATTAAGATGAACAGAATACCGCTCCAGAAGATTACTCCTGCAGCAATCGGAGCCGAAATCCCTTCATTGGCGATCATGGAGGCTACGATACCAACGCTTCCAAGACCCGGAGCAAGTGCGAAAGGACGATTCGTGTAGAATGCCATTGCACAGCTTGTGAGAATGATCAGCATTACCATTACGGTGAGCATAACGTGCTTGTCCAGTCCGGCGCCGCCTAAGATGTTTGGGACAGTTGCCAGAACATATGCCATTGTAACAAAGGTGGTCAGTCCCGCAATAAATTCCGTCTTAACATTTGTGTGGAATTGGGACAACTTAAATTGTTTTTCAAAAAATTGTTTCATTTTTGATCTCCTTTTCATTTGTAAAGTTGATTCTTCATAGGATTCATTGTATGATGGTAAGGAAAAAAAGTCTAATTCTATTTGTTCATAAGGATTATTCCATTTGTTCATAGTTGAAGAACGGGGAAGGAGAAAGAGATGAATATACAGGAATTGAAATATATCATGTGCATAGCAAAACATCGGAACTTGACGAGAGCTGCACAGGAATTGTATATTTCTCAGCCCACACTGAGCAAATACCTGCAGAAGCTGGAAAGAGATCTGGATGGGAAATTATTCAGCAGAAGCGGGAATTGTTATACACCCACTTATCTGGGAAGGCGTTATATGGAATATGCCAGAAAAATACTGGAGATAAATCAGGATTGGGAAAAAGAACTGCAGGATCTTCAGGAATGCCGGGAGGGAGAACTGAATATTGCGTTTCCACTGATGCGAAGCTCCTGTATGGTGCCTGGCATTCTTCCTGTGTTTCATGAAAAATATCCGGGGGTGAAAGTGAATTTTCTGGAAGAGGCATATGCGATCCAGGAGCGGCTGCTTTTGGATGATCAGTTGGATTTTGCCGTGTTTAATGAAGTTCATCCCCATCCGAATCTGGTTTATGAGGTTCTTGCCAATGAGGAAATTTTACTAATGCTTTCCCCGGATCATCCGCTGGCTTGCAGGGGGAAAGAAAGGGAAGGGTGCAGATATCCGTGGATGGACCTGAAACTTTTGGAAAATGAACCGTTTATCCTTCATTTTCCAGATCAAACAACCGGACGGATTGCCCTGGAATTATTTGAAAAATATGGAATAGCGCCGCCGGTTCCTTTTCATACCAGAAACTCACAGGCATGTGCTCTTCTGGCTTATCAGGGGATGGGCGCTTGTCTGATTCCGGAAAATTATGTGAAGAATATGAAATTTGATCATCCGCCGGCTTGTTTTTCTGTTGACGACGGAGGAATGTTCAGCACACTTACCATTGCTTATCGGAAAGGTGCATATTTGCCCTCCTATGCCAGAGATTTTATAAAAATAGCACAGAAAAATTTATACCAAACCCAGTAAAAAAAGTGTATTCGGATAACTGTTTTCTGGAATATTCAAATGTAAACTATAAATGAGCAAATATTGAAATTTGCACAAAACTACCCTACCAGTTTCAAAACAGCTTCAAGTGATGCGCCATTTTTTATGAACTGGTGC
>DETV01000044.1 GCA_002361775.1 Eubacterium sp. UBA3279 | reverse complement strand
AAATGAATCATATGGCTTTATTATGAATAAAACTCCAATCAATACCGTCATGATTGCATTTATCCACATATCCAACTTTATTTTTTTCAATGCTTTCATGTTTTCACCTCTCGTCTCACATTATCTTTCCAAAATTTCCATAAATTCCTCTCCAGTTATTGTTTCTCTCTCGTACAGGAAGTTCGCCAGTTCATCCAACTTACTGCGATTATCTGTCAAAATCTGTATCGCCTTTTCGTGCTGAGACTTCACAAGTGCTATCACCTGCTCATCAATTTTTGCCTGCACCTGGGCTGAACATGCAAGAGAGGTATCTCCACCCAGATATTGATTAGATACCGTTTCCATTGCAACCATATCAAAGTCGTCACTCATACCATATCTCGTAATCATCGCACGAGCTAATTTCGTGGCCTGCTCGATATCATTGGAAGCACCGGTTGTAACAGAACCAAATACTATTTCTTCTGCAGCCCGTCCTCCGGTAAATGTCGCAATCTTATTCTCGATCTCTTCCTTTGTCATCAGGTAATGATTGCCCTCCTCCACCTGCATCGTATATCCAAGTGCACCAGATGTACGCGGAACAATGGTAATCTTCTGTACCGGTGCAGAATGCGTCTGTTTCGCCGCTACTAAAGCATGGCCAATCTCGTGATAGGAAACAATCAGTTTTTCCTTATCCGTAAGGATTGCATTCTTCTTCTGATAACCTGCAATAACCACTTCGATACTTTCTTCAAGATCTGCCTGGGTTGCATAGCCTTTTCCGTCCCTCACGGCATGTAACGCTGCCTCATTAACAATGTTTGCAAGCTCCGCACCAGATGCACCGGATGCCATGCGGGCAATTTTTGTGAAATCCACATCCTGTCCCAATTTTATCTTTTTCGCGTGAACTTTTAGAATTTCTTCCCTGCCTTTTAAATCCGGCAATTCCACAGGGACACGCCTGTCAAATCTGCCAGGACGCAGCAATGCCGGATCCAATGATTCAGGTCTGTTGGTAGCAGCCAGAATAATAACACCATTATTTCCTTCAAAACCATCCATTTCTGTCAAAAGCTGATTTAATGTCTGTTCTCGTTCATCATTTCCGCCGAACTGTCCATCTCTCTTCTTTCCGATTGCGTCAATCTCATCAATAAATACAATACAGGGTGCTTTTTCTTTTGCTTGCTTAAACAGATCCCGGACTTTGGATGCTCCCATACCAACAAACATCTCTACAAACTCTGACCCAGACATGGAAAAGAACGGTACATTTGCTTCTCCAGCCACTGCTTTTGCCAACATCGTTTTTCCTGTTCCTGGAGGGCCTACCAGCAGAATCCCTTTTGGCATGGAAGCACCAATCTCTTTATATTTCCCAGGATTATGGAGGTATTCCACGATCTCCGTCAGGTTTTCTTTTGCTTCATCCTCGCCGGCAACATCAGAAAATCTGATTCCGTTGGAAGATTTCACATAAACTTTGGCATTGCTTTTTCCCATATTGAACATCATGGAGTTTCCCCCTCCAACATTCTTCATCATTCTTTTAGTCATGTATTGCCCAATACCAAAGAATATCAACAGGGGAAGAATCCATGTAAGAAGAAAGCTCAAAAACGGGGATGTGGGTTCAATAATCTGACTGGCAAATTTTGCACCGGATCTATACAGCCTCATCGTAAGCTCCGGATCATTCATAACACCGGTTTTATAGACCTTACTGTCTTCCTTATCCGTAAAAAGGATCTTGTTATCCTGGATTTCCACACGTCCGATATCTTTTTCTTCGATCATGGACATGAACATTCCATAATCTACTTCTTTCACTTGTGTCTGAAGCATATAGGGTATCAGCCAGAAATTGATAAGCATCAGAACCAGTAAAGCAATCACGTAATAAAAGATAATTGGTTTTTTCGGTGTTTTTATTTCATTCATATGAATCCCCCATTCTGTTCCCGTTTTCCATTTTCTTAATCCTTTTCATTAATTCTTCCTGGTTAGTCGAATAAATACTTTCGTTAATTCTACTGCGGCTAACGGGAGTACGGAATACAGTGCCACCACTCCCCATTCTTTTGCAGTAATCATTGTCAGACTAAACACAGTCCGGAAATATGGAACTAGCAAAACTATTGCCAGCACAAGGGCAGAACCTGCAATGGAATAAAACAAGTGTGGATTATGCCCATTTCCGGTCGAGAAAATAGATTCTGTATTCGAGCGCTGGTTCAGTGCGTGAAGCAGCTGTGAAATCGCCAGTACCAGGAATGCCATCGTCATTCCGACCTCATAGCCGTCCATATGTACTCCAGTCTGAAAAGCCCCTATTGTCGCTGCCGAAATGAACACCCCATGCAGGCATACCCTTACTATCAGACCATGCTCAAAAAGGGTTCCCGATCTGACCGGTTTATACTTCATGATATTCTTTTCAGCCGGGTCAACTCCCAAAGCCAATGCCGGAAGCGTATCTGTAATCAGATTGACCAACAAAACCTGAACCGCCAGGATTGGAGCGTCCCAGTTAAATAAAGTAGCAATAAACAGTGTTAGGATCTCAGCAATATTTCCGGCAAGCAGGAACTGGATCACTTTTTGAATATTACGGTAAATGCGCCTTCCTTCCCGGACTGCGTATTCAATCGTGGTAAAATTATCATCCATCAGGATCATGTCTGCGGCATCTTTGGCTACATCTGTTCCTGATTTTCCCATTGCAATGCCGATATCAGCAGCCTTCAGGGCTGGAGAATCGTTGACTCCATCTCCGGTCATGGCAGCCACTTCTTCATTATCCTGCAAAGCTTTAATGATACGGAGTTTATCAGAAGGGGAGACTCGCGCAAATACAGCCGCTGTTTTTACTGCTTCCTTTAACTGCTCATCCGTCATTTCGTCAAGTTCTGGCCCTGTAACCACTGTATTTCCTTCCTGAAAAATGTGAAGCTGTCTTGCGATCTCAAGGGCAGTCACCTTATGATCCCCTGTAATCATAATTACCCGGATGCCTGCCTCATGGCAAGTTTCCACTGCCTGGATCACTTCCTTACGTGGAGGATCGATCATTCCGGCCATTCCCACGAACGTCATATCCTCTTCCACATCTTCATTTTCATCCACAGGAATATATGGGAGTGTCCGTTTCGCAAATCCAAGAACCCGAAGTGCTTCTTCCGACATTTTCATACAGAGGGATAAAATTTGATTTCGATCCTTTTCTGTCATCCGTCGGACTCCTTGTTCAGTCACAATGTGGGAACACAGCGGAAGCATTTCCTCTACAGCGCCTTTTGTATAGGCTACGATCTCCTCACCATTTTTATGTACCGTAGTCATACGTTTTCGTACCGAGTCAAAGGGCTGCTCAAATACCCTCGGCATTCTTTCCACTAACAGATCTGGATCAAATCCATACTTACCCGCAAATGTAAGCAGAGCTCCCTCCGTCGGATCCCCTATGACCTCTCCCGGACAGTCCGGATTCATGGATGCGTTATTACACAAAGCAGCAATTCTGAGGAGTTCTGCATTTTGTCCCTGAAATTCCTGTATCATATCCACAGAAGAAGCTTTTCCCGCTTGATAGGATTTTTCAAACGCCACATGTGTAACCGTCATACGATTCTGCGTCAGTGTTCCGGTTTTATCACAGCAGACCACTGTGGCACTCCCCAGAGTCTCCACAGCCGGAAGTTTACGGATGATTGCGTTCTGTTTTGCCATGCGCTGCACTCCGAGAGCCATAACAATCGTAGCAGTGGCCGGAAGTCCCTCCGGAATAATGGAAATCGCAAGAGAAACAGCCGTCATTAACAACGGTATCCATGGACGGCCATAGAGGAAACCGATTGCAAAAATGACCACACAGACCACAAGGCCAACGAGACTCAGCATTTTACCCACTGCATCCAGCTTGCACTTTAACGGGGTATCCAGCTCATCCTGATTTTCCAGCATATTGGCAATTCGTCCAACTTCCGTGTCCATTCCGGTTCCAACGGCAATCCCTTCTGCATTGCCATACATAACAATGGAAGACATATATGCCATATTCGCTCTGCTTCCAATAGGTTCTCCGATTGGAAGAACGCTTTCGCTGTCTTTCTCTACTGGAATAGACTCCCCTGTCAGAGATGCCTCTTGTACCGCAAGCCTATTTTCGTGAATCAGCCGAAGGTCTGCCGGAACAATTGCCCCATCCTCTAGAATCACAATATCGCCCGGAACAATCTCACTGGCAGGAATAAGGCTTTCTTCTCCATTCCTCCTCACGCAGGCTGTGGGTGCACTCATCTGTTTTAATGCTTCAAGTGCATTGGATGCTTTGTTCTCCTGAATCACCCCAATGACTGCATCCACCACGATAATGGCGAGAATTACAACCGCTTCCGCCCATTCTCCCAGTATCATGGACAGAATTGCTGCTCCTGCAAGGATCAGAACCATAACATCCATGATCTGTTCCAGAATCATTTTCCCTACTGTTTTCTTCTTCTTTTTATGCAGCTCATTTCTTCCATACTTTTCCAAACGTCTTTGAGCTTCCTCGTCACTTAATCCATCTGTACTGCTCTTCAAAGTATCTAATGCCTGTTCCGCCGTCTTTGAATGCCATCGTATGTCACTTTGGTTATCAATCATAATAATTCCTCCTGTAAACCCATATAAATTATGTATATTAAGTGTTTTAACAAAATGAAAAGGCTCTCCACTTCACTTTTATTCTTTATCTTCCTTGTTTTAAAAACTCCTGTATCATTTGTGCGTCTTTATATCCTTTCTTATACAAGCGCTGCAAGGCTTTCTTATCTCTTGTCAAAGTATCTACACCGCAGGTATCGTCAGGAGCTATGATCAAAACACGACCCTCATCCCTGTACTGTTTCGCCAATGCAACCTCCTGGTTATATCGTTCTGCCCTTTGCCTGAGATTTTCTGCCGATACGGGATATTTTTTTTGAATCCACTTTGCAATTTTTACATCTTTCTTTGGATCCCGGATAAAATCTTCTGGCTTTGTCAAAATTACAACTACATTATCACAGCCACATTGAAATGCTTTTTCTACCGGAACCGGATCGCTCAATGCCCCATCATAATAAGGAACACCATTTATTTCATAAGGTCTGCATATGAACGGAATGGAACAGGATGCTTTGAAAATGCTATAATTATCCTGTTTTAAATCGTTTTTGTTAAAATATGTTGCTTTACCTGTCAGTGCATTCGATGCTACCACCAGCATTTCCGATGGATGCCGGATTATCTTCGTATAATCTAATGGATTTTCTCCTGTAGAATTGCTTAATGTTCCATATAGATAGTCCATATCAATATAGGATTTATTTAAAATAAGATTACGAAAGCTCATATATTCTTTCCGAAATGAATACTCAGAATAGAACTGGTAGTTCCGTCCTTTTTGTCCTGCCAGATAAGACGCAATGTTTGCACTTCCAGCAGAGACGCCGATGCAGATGTCAAACTGTATCCCAATATCCAGACAATTGTCAAAAACCCCAGCTGCATAAATGCCTCTCAATCCGCCTCCAACATCCACTACTCCTGTTTTCATTTTGTTCCTCCTGTTTTTCTTTCAAAGCAAATGTCGGAAAGGAATGATCACAATACGCAAGATTCCGTAAAAAATCATTTTCCCTGCCCTCTGCTCTTTCTGTCGATATTCTTCCCCATAGGTGATTGTTCCATCCGGAACCACCTGTCTGCTAGCCAGTTTCAAGCTTTCTGCCTGCTCACGTAGAGATTCGTTTAGTTCCCCACTTTCAATGAACAACATCATTTCCGTATCAAGATAAACACTCCTCATATCTAAATTACAGGAACCAACCATGCTAAGCGTATCCCCAGCCAATATAGTCTTTGTATGTAATGCCTGCGCTCCTAGATATTCATAAACATAACTTCCTGTCTGTCTCACATTTTTCTTCTGATTCAAATAATCCGTACAACCAAAAGGATTCGTGCCGCTCTCAACCGCATTGATAATTATTTCTGTTTTCACACTTCTTGAACATATCTCCGTCAAATCCTGATACATTTTCTGATTACATATAATATAAGGAGTCTGTATCAGAATATTGTCCACTTCATTCATTTCCTTTACCATCCTATCCCAGAGTTGTGGCTGTTTATTCTCCGGCTCCATAGGATTGGTACAAAGTTCAATGCTTTCTGTAGCTATCGTTTCTTTTAACCAATCAGTCTCATAAAAAGCTTCTGGATATTTTTTTCTGACTTCCTGATAATGCCCCCTTAATTTTCCATGAATATCCCCATGTTTCTCATACTTTCTGCAGCATGAAATATTCCATATTTTTTCAAAATATTCCTGCAGCTGGACATAGGACTTTCCTCCACCCGGTACCATTTCATAAACCAGAATATCCCTATCCTCATTATATGAGTCGATATAATTACCAAGAAATAAATCATCTGTGTTTCTTCCGCCAAGGATATATGCAAAATCATCTGCAATCAAATATTTGTCATGCATCCTGTAATTATTTTTCCACGGTTTTATCAGCGTAATAGGATTGTATAGCTTAACCTCCACATTTTCATGCGACGTAAGTTCCCGAAAATTTCTACTTCCTCTCAAATATAATGTTCCATTTATGCCATCAACTAATATCTGAACCTTTACACCTCTATCTGCAGCATTTAATAGTGCAGCCATCATATCCTGACCACTGTTATCGTCACGAAAATCAAAAGTTGCAAGCACGATATTTTCTTTTGCCGATTCGATTAAACGGAGCCGCCACACCAACGCATCCACATTATTTTCTATATTTAATATCCTCTCCTGTCCAGCCATATTTAACGCCCTTTCACACTCTCTGTTTTCTTCATCAGCTCGTTTGTGATACAGCGGCGGGATCACCAGACATACTATCAAATAAAAGAACCATATTCTCAAAATACCTTTTATCATCTTTCCGAATTTTTTCATTATTCTACACCATTGTATCCTTCGACATTTTATGCTACAATATAAAAAAACAAAAAGCGAGTTGATATATATGAACCATACAAAATCTGCCATCATAGATGCTTTCTGGCAGTTGTTGGAAGAACGTCCCTACACCAAGATTACTGTAAGGGATATCGTAGAACTCTGCCAAGTCAATCGAAACACCTTTTACTATCATTTTCATGACATTCCTGAGCTTCTGGAAACTACGATAAAATCTGATGTAGATCAAATCATCCAGACTAACGGACATTTTGGTTCACCGACGGATTGCTTGATTCCAATTGTTGAGCGTTGCTTAAAACGTAAAAAAGCCATGCTCCATATATACCGTTCTGTGAAACGAGATATATTCCAAAGCGAATTAGAAAGAATCATACTCTACACAGTAACTCAATATGTACATACTGTTACCAAAGATTTGAATATTCCTTCTGAAGATAATACTATCCTAATACAGTACTATAAATGTTGCCTTCTTGGATACACATTAGATTGGCTGGACAAAAACATGAACTTTGACCTTTTGAAGTCAGTTACTCGTATTACTGATTTGATTGGAGATTCTCTGAAGCAGGCATTTCTTGAATTGTCCGAATCTTCAAGGACATAATACCCGATTAGATTGAGCACCGCTTCAACTTGACGGTGCTCTTTACATTAGTGGGGCAAATATTCTCAAGATTTCCTGAAATACCCTTATTGGCAACCTTTCTATACACTCTTCTAATGTAATCTGCGTGCACTCATTCAATGTATCAAAATAATCTTTTTTAATTTGTAATACTGCCTTACTGTTATACATCCATACTCCACATTCGAAATGCAGATAGAGGCTTCTAAAATCTAAATTCGTTGTTCCTACAGTCGCTATCTGGTCATCGGAAACAAATATTTTAGAATGCATAAATCCTTTTGAATATTCATATATTTTCACACCACCATATATCAATTCCCTGTAAAATGATCGTGTAGTCAAATGAATCAAGGCCTTGTCATAAATATGAGGAGTGATAATCCGCACATCTACACCGCTTTTAGCCGCTAAGCACAATGCAGATACCATGCTGTCATCGACAATCAAATATGGCGTACAGATATAGACATAATCCTTAGCATTATTTATAATCTGAAGATATACATGTTCTCCCACGTTTTCATTATCCACAGGACTATCCGAATAGGGTTGTACAAATCCATCTGATTCTATTCTTTCATCTACTTCATTTTTGGGGAAAAAGCATTCTATGTCATCTGGTATTCCACAACATAATTCCCACATTTCCAAAAACATTAATGTCAAACTCCATGCAGCTTTCCCTTTGATTTGTATAACTGCATCTTTCCAATACCCATGTTTTTCATAAGTATTGATGTACTCATCAGACAGATTTAAGCCTCCAGTAAAAGCAACCTTCCCATCAATTACAGTAATTTTCCTATGATCCCGATTATTCTGAATAGCCGTAAGAACAGGACGAAATGGATTAAACACTTCACATTTAATACCAATATTTTTCAATTGCATCGCATAGTCTTTCGGTAGTGCGAGAAAACATCCAATATCATCATAAATAACTCGCACCTCAACACCTTGAGAAACCTTTTCTTTCAAAATATCCAAAATAGACTGCCACATCAATCCTTCTTTTATAATAAAGTATTCTATAAAAATATATTTTTGTGCCTTTTTCAATTCCTCCAGGAAAATAGGAAAAAATTTCTCTCCCGGCGAAAGGTACTCAGTCTGGGTATCATCATAAACAGGAAAACCAGCATACTTTAGATACCGGATCTGTGGTATATGAGCAGGAGCCTCATAATATGCAGATTTTTCTGCACTTCCAGGTAATCCATAAAGGGTTCTGTTCTTTTGTCCGATCTGAAATATTTTCTGTTCAAATTTTCTTGTAGATGCCTGAAAATTATATAAGATATACAACAGACTTCCAAACAACGGAAACAATAAAATCAAAAAAATCCAGATTACTTTATTGGCCCCTTTGTCCTTTTTAGAAATGATATAAAGGACAAGAAACCCACTGATTATATGAACAACGCTTCGTAATATTTGATTCCCCACTTATTCTAAATTCTTATTTTTCTACTTATCCCCATACCGAAAGCCCCTGGTCCTACATGACAGCTGATACTGAATGTCAGCGGATCGTATTTAACATCTTCCCAAGGAAACATCTCTTGGGCCATTTCCATCCATTCCTGATGTTCTTCTTTTTTTCCGAAGCTCCCTGCGACGCCCACATATATCTCATCACTATTTTTATGAAATTCATCTGCAATTGTTTTCATTTCCATAAGCAGACGCTTTTTACAGCTTTTTGTTCCACGAACTTTTGCATAGGCATCTAAACGTTCCCCGGCAATTACAAGCAGTGGTTTTATACTTAACAATGTGCCCATGGCAGCTCCCGCCGGAGTGACACGTCCTCCCATTTTCAAATATTCTAAGGTTGCCACGCCTACATAGACAATGGATTCATAAGCAGTTTGTTCTAAGGCTTCTTTTATTTCTTTTGCAGAACACCCTTTTTCTTTCAACATCAGTGCATCCAACACGGACTGCCTCTGGGTGACAGAAATGCGATGATTATCAACCACCTGTACTTTTTCTTCATAATCCTGTGCCAGTACCTGAGCTGTTTGACAGGAACCACTAAGTCCGCTGGACATTGGAATATATACAAGCTCATCATATTCGGATAAGAGCAGTTTATCCCACATGTCTAAAACTTCTGCTGGTGAAGGCTGAGAACTAAAAACTTCTCTTTTTTCCTCAAGGCATTGATAAAACTCCTCATGAGTTAAATCAATGCCTTCATAGTATGTTTTCCCTTCCAGAATCACCGGCATTGGAATGACATGGACACCTAGAATCTTTCCTTCTTCTTCAAAGATCCCACTGTTGCTGTCTGTTACAATCGCAACGTTCATCTCATAATCCTCCTGTGCCATTTTTATACTATTACAAATATTTCTTTAATTCATTTACTTTATCCAGCCTTTCCCATGGAAGATCCAAATCTTCTCTTCCAAAATGTCCATAAGCAGCTGTCTGTCTGTAAATAGGTCTTCTTAAAGTCAATTCTTTGATAATACCAGCTGGGCGGAAATCAAAGTTCTCTCTTACAATCTCCGTAATTCTCTCATCTGAAAGTTTTCCTGTTCCAAACGTGTCCACCATAATTGAGGTGGGCTGTGCTACACCAATAGCATAGGAAAGCTGCACCTCACATTTTTCAGCCAACCCTGACGCTACAATGTTTTTTGCCGCATAACGGGCCGCATATGATGCAGAGCGATCTACCTTAGTACAGTCCTTTCCCGAAAAAGCTCCACCACCATGCCGCGCATATCCTCCATATGTATCTACAATAATCTTACGGCCTGTCAATCCACTGTCTCCATGCGGTCCACCTATTACAAAACGGCCTGTTGGATTGATATAGAATTTTGTATTCTCGTCCACCATTCCACCAGGCAGGATTTCGTCAAACACATATTTTTTAATATCCAACTGAATCTGCTCCTGTGTTATTTCCGGATCATGCTGTGTAGAAAGCACTACGGCATCCAGTCTGAGTGGTTTGTCCTTTTCATCATATTCTACAGTTACCTGGGTTTTTCCATCTGGTCTCAAATATGGAAGTACTCCTTCTTTTCGTACTTTTGTCAGCTGCAATGCCAGCTTATGTGCAAGCTCAATGGGATAGGGCATATACGTCTTAGTCTCATTCGTCGCATATCCAAACATCATCCCCTGATCTCCGGCTCCGATGGCTTCAATCTCTTCATCCGACAAATTATGTTCTTTTGCCTCAAGAGCCTTATCCACACCCATTGCTATATCTGCCGACTGTTCATCAATGGCTGTTAACACACCACAGGTATCTGCATCAAAACCATACTCTGCATTTGTATATCCAATTTCCCTGATTGTATCTCGAACCACCTTCTGGATATCTACATATGCATTGGAAGTAATTTCTCCCATTACCATAACAAGACCCGTAGTCGTTACCGTCTCACACGCCACCCGGCTCATAGGATCCTGCTTCAACAATTCATCCAGCACGGCATCTGAAATAGCATCACACATTTTATCTGGATGCCCTTCTGTGACAGACTCCGATGTAAAAAATCGTTTACTTTTATTCATTTTTCATTTCCTTTCATCTTTTTTCCGATTACCTGAATAAATACTTTGATATTCAAATTCATAGTTGTTTCTTTAATTTGCGATTCCCTTTTTCGCTCTGTTCTCTTTCCAAAGTTCATCTGCAACTGGCTTCCAATTCTTCGCATACTGGTCACATTTTGCACAAAGATGTTCTGCTGTTTCTGGAGATTGAAGATCTGTTGAGTGAGCTCCTGATTTTTCAACCATTGCGC
>DETV01000054.1 GCA_002361775.1 Eubacterium sp. UBA3279 | reverse complement strand
ATGTAACCCATACTACGATGCTCTGCCGGCAGTAGTACAGGAATACATGGACAAAGTAAATGAAAAGATCGGAACAAACTACAAACTGTTCAACTACTATGGTGCTGAGGATGCAGAACACGTTATCATTGCTATGGGTTCTGTTAACGATACTATCGAAGAGACTATCGATTATCTGATGGCAGCAGGAAAGAAAGTCGGTGTTGTCAAAGTTCGTCTGTACAGACCATTCTGCGCACAGGCGCTGGTAGATGCTATTCCTGAGACTGTAAAACAGATTTCTGTTCTGGACAGAACAAAAGAGCCAGGCGCTCTGGGCGAGCCTCTGTATCTGGATGTTGTTGCAGCGCTGAAAGGAACAAAGTTCAACGATACACCTATCTTTACAGGACGTTATGGATTAGGTTCCAAAGATACAACTCCTGCACAGATCGTAGCTGTATATGAGAACACAACAAAAGCTAAATTCACAATCGGTATCGTAGATGATGTTACCAACCTGTCTCTGGAAGTTGGCGCTCCTCTGGTTACTACTCCGGAAGGAACTATCAACTGTAAGTTCTGGGGTCTGGGAGCAGATGGTACTGTAGGTGCCAACAAAAACTCCATCAAGATCATTGGTGACAACACAGATATGTATGCTCAGGCATATTTTGATTATGACTCCAAAAAATCCGGTGGTGTGACTATGTCTCACCTGCGTTTCGGTAAGAAACCAATCAAATCCACATACCTGATCCGTCAGGCTAACTTTGTTGCCTGCCACAATCCGTCCTATGTGAACAAATATAACATGGTTCAGGAACTGGTAGACGGCGGTACATTCCTGCTGAACTGCCCATGGGATATGGAAGGTCTGGAGAAACATCTGCCAGGACAGGTAAAAGCATTTATCGCTAACCACGGTATCAAGTTCTACACCATCGATGGTGTTAAGATCGGTATCGAAACAGGTATGGGACCAACCCGTATCAATACAATCCTGCAGTCTGCATTCTTTAAACTGGCAGCAATCATTCCGGAAGAACACGCTATCGAACTGATGAAAGCAGCAGCAAAAGCTACTTACGGACGTAAGGGTGACGACGTAGTTGCTAAGAACTGGGCAGCTATCGACGAAGGCGCTAAACAGATCGTTGAAGTTCAGGTACCGGAAAGCTGGAAAGATGCAGCAGATGAAGGTCTTGTTATGACTCATGCAGAAAGCGGAAGAAAAGATGCTGTTGACTTTGTTAACAACATTCAGTCCAAAGTATCCGCTCAGGAAGGAAACAGCCTGCCTGTATCTGCATTCAAAGATTATGTAGACGGAACAACTCCATCCGGAACATCTGCATACGAGAAACGTGGTATCGCAGTTAATATTCCTGTATGGAATCCTGAAAACTGTATCCAGTGTAACCGTTGTGCATACGTATGTCCGCACGCAGTTATCCGTCCTGTAGCTATGACTGCTGAAGAAGCAGTAAATGCTCCTGCATCTCTGGATATGACAGGTATGAAAGAATACAAATTTGCTATCGCAGTATCCGCTCTGGATTGTACCGGATGTGGTTCCTGTGCAAATGTTTGTCCTGGTAAGAAAGGTGCAAAAGCACTGGCTATGGAAAACCTGGAAGCAAATGTGGAATCTCAGAAATTCTTCGATTATGCAGTAACTCTGCCGGAGAAAAAAGATGTTATCGCTAAATTCAAAGAGAATACAGTAAAAGGTTCTCAGTTCAAACAGCCTCTTCTTGAGTTCTCCGGAGCTTGTGCAGGTTGTGGTGAAACACCTTATGCAAAACTGATCACTCAGTTGTTCGGTGACAGAATGTACATCGCTAACGCAACAGGATGTTCTTCTATCTGGGGTAACTCCTCACCGTCCACACCATACACTGTAAATGCTAAAGGACAGGGTCCGGCATGGTCCAACTCTCTGTTCGAAGATAACGCAGAATTTGGTTATGGTATGCTGCTGGCTCAGAAAGCAATCCGTGACGGTCTGAAAGGAAAAGTTGAATCCGTAATGGCTAACGAAGCTGCTTCTGAAGAAGTAAAAGCTGCATGTAAAGAATGGCTGGATACTTTCAGTGTAGGCGCTACAAACGGTTCTGCAACAGACAAACTGGTAGAGGTTCTCTCCGGTGTTGACTGTGACGTATGCCGTGATATCGTTAATAATAAAGACTTCCTGGCTAAGAAATCCCAGTGGATCTTCGGTGGTGACGGATGGGCTTACGATATCGGATTCGGTGGTGTTGACCACGTATTAGCAAGTGGAAAAGATATCAACATCATGGTATTTGATACAGAAGTTTACTCCAACACAGGTGGACAGTCCTCTAAATCTACACCTACAGGAGCTATTGCACAGTTCGCAGCAGGCGGAAAAGAAACCAAGAAGAAAGACCTGGCTTCCATCGCTATGTCCTACGGCTATGTATATGTAGCTCAGATTTCCATGGGTGCAGACTTCAACCAGACAGTAAAAGCTCTGGCAGAAGCAGAAGCATATCCGGGACCATCCCTGATCATTGCTTACGCTCCATGTATCAACCATGGTATCAAGAAAGGTATGAGCAAAGCTCAGACTGAGGAAGAATTGGCTGTTAAATGTGGATACTGGCATAACTTCCGCTTCAATCCTGCAGCAGAAAACAAATTCACTCTGGACTCCAAAGAGCCTACAGATGATTACCAGGCATTCCTGGATGGAGAGGTTCGTTACAATTCTCTGAAACGTTCCAATCCTGAAAAAGCTGCAAGACTGTTCGCACTGAACGAAGAGCAGGCAAAAGACAGATATGCATATCTGAAAAAACTTGTTACTCTGTACGGAAGCGAAGAGTAATAGATAAAATAAGACCCCGGCCCCTGTGGCCGGGGTTTTTTGCGCAGATAAGCTTCACTATGATGGGATTTTGATGAAAAAGTATACTTTTTTCTGTTTTGGAAAAATTGTCACCATTTTTCGAAGAAATTCATGTAATTTTTCCCTGGAAAACCTGTTTTTTATGATTGAAAAGCTACTTTTTTTCGAGATTTTAAAATTTGTCACCATTTTTTTAACCGAAAAGTGGTGACATTTTTTGGAAAATAAATTTTTGTATACTTTTACTGGGAAAATAAGCCTATTTTTAATTCTTTTTTGCGGAAAATAAAAGAAAAAATGGTGACAAATTTTGAAAAAACTTGTTTTTGTATCAAGTAAAGTAATATCGTATCAGTTCCTCAACCTGCTCAATGTCCAGAGGGTTTGCTTTGGACTCAAAAGTCATAAGAAGATTTGTAAAAGGAAAAATTTCATGTCTTATATAAGTTCCGATTTTAGCAAAGGCTTTTTCAGCGTAAGCAGGATTGTCCATCAGTCCAAAATGTTCCCAATAAAACAGGTTTCCGGTTTCAGGATGTCGCAGAGAAAAATCAGGATAATAAATTCGATCTTCTAAACATAATTTTGCTTCATAACGAAAAGGAACCTGAAACTCTGTGAGCTTCATGGCAATCAGGGATTCTGATTTTGAACGGACATTTTGTCCTGAAAGAGTCTTAATATTTCTTTGTTCCGGGTATAGGGGATTCTGCTCATAAGAGTCATACATCCATTGATTCAGTTCTTCTGAAAGGGGAGAGATAACGGGCTGGAGTAACTCCTGAAAACCTGTGGTATTTAAAATTTTGAGTGTCATTTTTGAGGGATTTTCTTTGTGATATTTCAGATATGCATTGAGAGCCTTTAGTTCTTCGTTTATTTCCTGAATTTTATATTTGTGATATTTTTTCAGAGCGAGTTGTTCTGCCAGAGCTTTGTTTTTCTGAGGGATATAAGTTCTCTTTCTGCTCATTTCCGAATCCTTCGTTTCCTGCCGCTGCATCCATTTGACTCCGTGGGGAGTTTTCTGGCAGATCAGAGCGCCTTCTGGGGCGCTATCAAGAAATATTTTGCTTTTCTGAAGTTCCTCTTCTAATTGTTGTTTCTTTGCTTGAATACGATGAGATAAAGTCATAAGATATGTCCTCCTGTAGAAATGAATAAAAAGAGTTGATGCTATAGTTTGAGCGCCTTCCATCCCCGTACAGAACAATTAATTTTTACCTGATTGTCCAGAAGCAACTGGCGTTTCAGACAATCCATATGTTGAATATGGCTCTGATTGACAAGACAATCCCGGCGGCAGAGAACAAAATCCTCCCCCAATTGATTTTTCAGTTCGGTAAGAGACAAAGGAACGTCTCGATATCCGCTTTTTAAATGAAGTTGAATCCGGTGAGTATTTTTGACGGAGGTAATAAAATAAATATCATCTTTGGGCAGAGTTTCCCGGTGATTTCCGTATTTTAGGGTGAGAGATGGAGTTTTTGGCTGATTCCAGTCATGATAATAAGATTCAACAATCTGAAAAGTCTGGTGTAATTGCTTTTTCCAGTCCTGTCGGCCTTTTACAATGAAATTGCAAACACTAAATCCCATAGATAAAGTGGGAAACACCAATTCATCATGAGAGGTAATAAAAATCAACTGGGCAGAAGAATCCAGTCGGCGGATTTCTCTTCCCAGCTCCATACCGGAAATCTCTGATTTCAGATCAATATCCAGAAGATAAATTCCCATCTTAGGGCGTTCCTGTCTTACGTACTGTAAGAATTCCTCTGGTTTCTGAGAAATATGGGTAAGAGATACTTCCCAGTCACTTGCTATTTGAAAGCATTCAATCTCTCTGGCAAGCTTCTGGGTCCAGAGAGTGTCATCATCACAAATCATAATAGGTATCATAAGAAATCCTTTCATAAAACCAGTTTGGCAGAAAAAATAGAATCTTGCACCTCAAGAGAGAACTGTACATGGTCAAGGGGAGCAAGAAGTTTCTGTACCGTATGTAAACCAAGTCCGGTGTGTCCTTTTTTCGTGGAAAATCCACGGCGAGAAAGATCTGAGATCGGTACAGTCAGAGGAAGGGTGCTGTTTTTGATTTCTATGTAAATATGCTCTTCCTGAGGCAACAGAATAATCTCCAGATAAGGTTTTTCCGTTTGCAGGGCAGCTTCCATGGCATTGTCCAACAAAATCCCCAGAATCTGACTGAGAGAAAGGACGTCCATGGGAAAGTGTGTTACAGGTTCCGGGATTGACAAGGTAAAAGGTATTTGTTTATTCTGGCAGGAACAAAGCTTACTGCAAAGAAGACTCTTGATGGGAGCCACCTGAACCTGGGTCAGCCTTCCCAGGATAAAATCCTGTCCGGGGAGAGAAGAGGCAGTGGGGAGAATCTCCTGGCGGAAATATTCTTCCAGCTTATCCAGCTCTTTATGTTCCATATAATATTCCATGGTGCTGAGAATGTTCTTGTAATCATGACGGAAACTGCACATATCCTGATAGAGATCTTCCATCTGTGTCATATATTCCCGGGTGATTTCCTGTTCCTGCTGTTGCAGGGCAAGCTGCTGATTTTGCAAAAGAATCTGATACAGGATGTAAAAAAGCACTGCAGAAGAAAGAACCAGTACGGAAACCAGAATACCATTGACAGTCAATACCTGTATGGGGTAATGCACCATCTCACCGTAGATAATATTGAAGGTGGAAAGACACGCTCCCAGTAAAAGCTCCAGAAGAAGCGCCCGAAGGAAGCGGGGAGGGCAGTTTTCCAACAGGGTGATGCATGGTGTGATAAGAAAACGGCCAATCAGACAGTTTACCAAGGCGACGAGCAGTAAAAATCCCAAAGAAAACAGGATGAAATAATCTGCCTGTATGTTTGCTATGGAAATTCCTGCAAAATTAGCAGGGATGGAAATAGCATGGTTAAGCAAAACACAAATAAAGTATCCCACCAGAGACAAGGCAATATATAAAATATGGTGAAAAGAAAACCATATAATCAAACATGCACCTGCAATCAGGAAAATAGTAACCCACTGTCCGATGTAAGGGGCGACAAAAAAGAAAAGCAATATATAGTATAAAAAATAGAGAAGAATCGTTCTTTTCTTAGTTTGAAAAAAGATAAGTCCAAAGAAGCCTATTATCGAACTAGAGGCTGAAAGCAGCGCAGAAATACAAATCTCCATAAAATCCCCCCTTGATTTATGAATGAGTAACGTTCATGACGAAAAAAGTAACGTTCATGACGAAAATGTTCGCAACGCTTAAAGGTATGATATAATCCGTGTAGACATTATAACAAAGAGGAGGAAAAAAGTCAAAAAATATGAAAGAAGTCAAAAGGAAAATAGCAAAAATAATTGGGGAAAAAGCAATTCAGAGAGCGATTCATGTAGTGGGAAAAAGTTTCGTATTGGGAATTTTTGAAATTAATGTACCGGAAGAATTACGGAAGAAAATGAAAGATGAACGCAATTAGTAGAAAATTAGGTCTGTGGTGTTTGCGCAATGAAGGAATTGCTGAGAGTCAATATCCTATTGTTATCTACGGAATTGAACTCTTTCTAAATACAACGCTTAAGGTAGTGGGAATATTGACGGCAGGAGCTATTCTGGGAATGTTTGCAGAGGTTCTTTTGGCAATGACAGCTTTTTGCGGAATGCGATATTGGACGGGAGGATATCATTGTAAAACACATATTGGGTGCTTTTCTGTAATGGCGTTGGTATGTCTCGGTGCGGCGCTTGTGAGTAAAATAAATTTTGAAGGTGCAGTGATTGTACAATTTCTGATGATTTGTCATTCTGCATGGATGATATTTCGCTATGCGCCAAGAAATTCGGAAAAAAATCCTATAACAGACGAAAAAATTTTAAGAAGAAAAAGAAAAGGAAGCTTTATATGGCTGGCGTGTAATGTGATAATCATGAGTTTTTGCAAAGCCGATATAAGATGGTTGATAATTCTACCAGTTTTTGCGGAAACAATGCTGTTGTCATCAATGTTTTATAAAAAATGAAGATTTGAAGAAAAGAGGGGTGATTCCGATGGAGTTAGATGATTATGCTGAAAGTTGAGCTTTGAAATGAATGTTGTTGGAGCAAAACAACAGAATGGAGGTCAGTATGAGGAAAAGAAGAATTATTGCTACAGTATGTGCGATAATGTTATATATGCTTTTGCCAGCACAGGCATTTGCTCAAACATTATATAGTAGTATAGGTAGTATGCCAGCGTCATCTTTAGTGAATCCATCTCTTGTTTCTTATACTTATAGAGCGTCTATACGATTGGAAAAGGGATATGCAGTTGGTATGGCAAGAATTGATGGAGATAAACCAATACCGTTAAGTGATGTGGCGGCTATGGCACAAATATACAGTGCTTCGGGACAGCTATTACGGTCAAGTGGTTTAAAGGAAAATAGTGATAGTAGATTAAGTAGCTTTTACGTGAGCACTACATATAATGGTTCCGGGGCGATGCATTGTAAGGGAACTTTTCAATTTATTGATGGAACTCAGCCATTAAGACGTACATTGAAGACTCCAGATGGAATTGCAAGTTATGGCTTAATACCCGGGGTAAAAAGAAATGAACAAGGTCTGTTATATGGTAGTAATTTGTATGATGAACGAATTGATTTGGTATGGGTAAAAGGAGATTCGGGAGTAGATGGATATGCGTATACTACGGATTTATATACTTGGGAGATAGATACTGATGTAAGGAAGGTTCCAGTATATGATATATCAGGAAAAACAATTATTGATTACTTTACGATAGGTGAGTAAGGATATTAAACCCTCATCAGATATACAAAAGAAAACATATTTGTGTATTTGATGAGGGTTTTTGATGTAAAGTAAGTAAATCGTAAGAAGATATTTACAGTAATGTAAAGCAAATACAAACAAATAGTTTGAAAATAATGATATAATAACAATAAATACAAAATAAAAATGTAAAGTAGGTGAATAATATGAAGAAAATTTTGGCGGGTATTTTAGTTTTAACAGTTTTTTTAGGCGGTTGTGGTGGTTCTAAAGCGTCTAAATCTCCAGAACTTGTGCGAGAGGCTTTTGGAACTACTTTTTCAGAGGTGAAGGAGAATTTTGGATGGGAAATGGAAAAAAATCAGATGAAGGAGCAGATCGAGCCGTATTATGAAGAGGAGCGTGTGGTCGGATATTCCATGGAATTGGAAGATGTGGAACTTCTGGGAACGGATGCTTCAAGAGTATTTCTTCAGTTTATGGGAGAAGAGCGGGAAAAGGCGGAGTTGGTTTTAATCTATGCAGAATTCCCTTCCGAGAAAGAAGTGGATGTGGCGGCGAAAAAGTTGACAAAAGCTTTTGGAGAAAAGAAGAGTGAAATGTATTGCTCCCTGCCGGGATTTTCGTATTGGGGAGATATATGGGAAGGAAGAACTTATGTAGAAGAATTACCTAATTTGGAAAAAGTAGTGGGAGACGATGGAACTGAATTGTGGGGCACGGAAGAGACGGTGGAAGACGCATTGAAAGATGCAGAAAATCCAGAAGAAGCTTACCGTTCCTGGGGACTTACCTCTAATACATATATATGGAGTATAGAAGAAAATGATTGGGAAGAGGTAAAACAGGATCCTCTGGTGAAAGCCGTACTGTTTCGGAACAGTGAGAAATATAAGAAGCAAAATGTTTTGTTTATCGATGGATTTAATCAGTATATGGCAGATATGGAAAAGTGATGTTGGGAAAAATTACGAGCAAGAAAAAATGTTATCTGAAATTTACCAAAAGGGAAGTTTCTATAAATGAAGCAAAATTAGAAATTGGATAAGAGGAACTAGAATGAAGAGAAAAATGTCATCAGCTATTTTAATAGTATTATTAATATTATGTGCAGGATGTGGAACGTCAGATGCGGGGCACGGAGAAGAAATATCTGAGGTGCCTACTATGCAGATTGTGTACGAAAATGGATATTCTTTGCCACAGCTACCTTTGGGACAGGAAATAATTACATATACAGGTGAGAGTATTGACTATTTTCAGTGGATAGAGCCAGCAGAGCAGTTTTTAAAATTGGAAGATCTTATTGATAGTTATGAAGAGGAGAACTATGTGGAAAAGAGATTTCAAGATGAGAAAATGTTATCTGTAGCAAATGACCAGTTCTTTTTTTATACATTAGATTATGTAAATTCAGCAGATTTTTTGCAACTGGCGTCAAGCGAGTTTTATACTGGTGACTTATTCTCTACCTCCCGGGAATTTAAGGGCTTTTCCCGGGAGGAAGCCTTTGAAAAAATACAAGCATTTGGAGCGGCAGTGGGATATACTTTTCCGGAAAAATATGTAGCATATGCTATGGATACAGAAGCAATGGAAAAAGCAAATCAAAGATTTATGGAAGCGGGAGATGAAAGTGCAAAAGGTGCTACGATTGCGCAAGGAGAATTTTATCGTTTTTTTCTGCAGCCAACGAAAGATGATCTGGATATTTTTCGAAAAGAAGATACGTATATGGGAGCTGAAACTTATGTGGGTGCATTGGTCAGTAAAGAGGGATTGGAAATGATAAGTGCAGCTTATGTTTGTCAATATACCCCGGATGAAATAGTTAAATTAGTTGATCCTTCAAAGGCGCAGGATGTAATAGAAAGAAAATATACAGATATTATTTCGGAAGAAAAAATATATATTTCCAGTTGTGACTTGTGCTATTATCAAAAAGAAAATCATCGCAATCAAAAAGAGGTTCGATTAAGTCCTATATATGCATTTTCTATTAAGACAGCAAAGAAAAATCCAGAAATGAAGATATTTGTTGATGCGTGTACAGGAGAGGAAATCATAGTAGAATGAAAGGATAAAAGCTGTATGGAGTGCTATTGGATGGGAATCCGTAAAAGTTTGCTTTCGGGAAGGTTTATAATCGCTGCTATTTTGGTTTTTTTATCATGGTGTATGGGCATGACAAAGCCACTACCAGCAGACGATTGGTTTTCCAAATTTATGTTGATTCAGGGAACTACAACAACAATGCATCTTATGTTGGTATTTTCCTGTTTTGCAGGCGGAATGGGATTTTGTGAAGAATATGAGAAAAAGTACTATAGGAAAATTATTCAAAAAAAGGGAATACGTTGCTATGTTTTGGGACAAATTGGTTCAGCTGCAACAGTGACTTTTGGAGCTTGTATGTTGGGCATTACGGGATATTTGGGAGTGTTAATGTGTATCATGCCAGCACCAGAGGAAAATGTACTTCGATGGATGTCAGAAGCAATGTTTTTTGGAGCTTGGACAATAGAACACTATACTTTAGTGGCATTACTTCAATGTTTTTTGAATGCAGTATTATCTGCGTTGGTGTGTAGTATTACGATAGCAGTCTCAGCATGGATTCCGCATAAATTTACGGTATTATGTATGCCTATGATAATATTCTTTGTAAATATAACATTAGCAATTTATGTATTAAAATTACCGGGGATATTTGACTGGGATAATGTTTTTTTGCTCTTAGTAGGGGGATCTAATACCCTGGAAGTATTTTTTGGAAAATTGATTTTTAATATTTTGTTTTGGATGGGATTACCGGCAATTTTGTTTATGTATAAAGTGAAAGAGAGATATCAAAATGAGTAGGATGTTTTTTGTTCCTGTATCCATCAGTTTCATGCAACTGCGCAAGTGGATAAAAAAACCGGAAGTTTATATGACTATGATCTGTTTAGGGATTTTTACTTTTTCCAGAGTGCTTCCTATACATACAATGATAGAAGCTACAGGTGTAAATGCAACGCCATATTTATTTCCGTTTCTTTTTTCGGATTCATATATGGGATTTTTTATTTTGGTCGGATGTGCAATATTATTTGTTGAGGCACCTTTCTGGAGTGAGGATCAAACTATTGTTTTGGTTCGAGTTGGAAGACACGCGTGGTTTTTAGGACAAATATATTATGTTCTTTTTGCGTCTTTCGTTTATCTTGTGGGTGTTTTGATAATTAGTATATTGATATTAGCGCCGGATTTGCAGTTTGCAAACACTTGGGGAAGTCTGTGGAATACAATAGCACAAACAAACGCAGCGATGGAGTTTGATATGAATCTTACAGTTCCTTATTATATCATTAGTAGATATTCACCTTTAGAGGCAATGATTGTGCAGTTTATTCTGGGGTTTTTGGTGATCTCATTTATAGGATTGCTGTTCTTTCTATTAAATCTTTATTTGGGAAGAAAAACAGGAGTTATAGTTGTTTCAATTATGATATTATTTACGATACGAATTAGTAGTTTCCCAGAATGGATTTTTTGGATTTTTCCAACTGCATGGGCGAATCTAAATTGGATGCATCAGGAAGTAGATAGTATAAGTCCAACTTTGTACCAGGGTGGGGTAGGGCTTGTTTTAATTAATATTATTCTGATAGGCTTGATTTTTATAGCGGGGCGAAGAAAAGATCTTGTATAAAAGGGGAAAGTATATGAATATGGATTCAGCAATAGAGGTAATAGATGTTTGTAAAAATTTTAAAGATCATGCAGTGCTAAAGAATGTAAATTTGACTGTAAACAAAGGAGAAATTTGCGGTATTATAGGGAGAAATGGTTCGGGAAAAACGGTTTTATTGAAATGTATTTGTAAAATATTTTTGGAAGATAGTGGAGAAATTCGTGTTCTGGGGGAAAATACAGTGAAAAGACCGGAAATCATAAAAAATCTCGGTGTTCTTATTGAAAATCCAGCATTTTTGGAGAATTTTTCAGGATATTGGAATTTGAAATTTTTAGCGGATTTAAGCCATAAAATAGGGAAAAAAGAAGTTAAAGATATTCTTGAGGTGGTAGGTCTTGAGGCGGTACAAGATAAAAAGGTAAAGAATTATTCGCTTGGAATGAAACAGCGTCTGGCAATTGCGCAGACAATTATGGAAAGACAGACTATTTTGATTTTAGATGAACCGATGAATGGATTGGATAAAAAGGGAGTATCGCAAATGAGAGAGATTTTTTTAGAATACAAGAAGAAAGGAAACAGTATTTTAATGGCGACACACAATCCGCAAGACGTGGAAATTTTGTGTGATCATGTCTATGAAATGGATGATGGTGTAATAGAAAAAATATATTAAGAACTTTAGAACCTCATCAGATATGCAGAGAAAGGATATTTGTGTATTTGATGAGGTGCCTTATATAGAAAGTAAGCAAATCTTAAGAATTATATTCGGTATTTCTAAAAAAAATAATAGAAATAATCTGAAAATAATGATATAATAACAAAAAATACAAATAAATAACAGAAAGAAGGTGACATTATGAAAAATAAGACTTTGAGATTGGAACGTTTCCTGTATCGAAGGAAGAGTGTTGGAATGAACGGGTTATGCAAATCCTTGTAGAAAAAAGGGCAGTGGTTGTTCCGGCGGAGGAGTAAAGAAACCGTAGAATCAATGAGTTTGGTAAAGAGTCAGCGTTTCATGAGAAAGTGGGTGAAGTGTTATGAAGAGAATTTTGGATGGGAAATGGAAACGGATCAGATGAAAGAGCAGATAGAGCCTTATTATGAGGATGAAATTGTAGTTGGGTATTCCGTGGAATTGGAGGATGTGGAACTTTTGGGAACAGATGCTTCAAGGGTTTTTCTTCAGTTTATGGGAGAAGAACGGGAACAGGCAAAATTAGTTTTGATCTATGCAGAATTTCCTTCTGAGAAAGAAGTGGATGTGGCAGCGGAAAAGCTGACAAAAGCTTTTGGAGAAAAGAAGAGTGAAATGTATTGTTCTCTGCCGGGATTTCGATATTGGGGAGAGATATGGGAAGGTCAAGCCAATTCGCATATCAATGAGTTGCCATTTTTGGAAAAAGTAGTGGGAGACAATGGAATAGAGTTGTGGGGAACAGAAGAAAAAGTGGAAAATGTTTTTGAGAATGCTGAAAATCCAGAAGAAGCCTATCGATCCTGGGGATTTACTTCCAATACATATGTGTGGAATATAGAAGGAAATGATTGGGAAGCAGTAAAGCAGGATCCGCTGGTAAAAGCCGTACTGTATCGGGACAGTGAGAAGTATAAGAAGCAAAATGTGTTGTTTATCGATGGATTTAATCAGTATATGGCAGATATGGAAAAATAATGTGTGGAGGCTCTATGGGTAAAAAAATGTTATCTGGAATTATTTTTTTTCTTTTAGGTCTGAGTGTATTTTTAATGTCCTGTCAACAGGATACTCCATCTGAAATCCATGTGGAGGATACCGAAAGAGAAGTTACTAATTTGTTTAAAGACTGGGTTTCGGATGGTCAGGACTGTTATTGTACGGTTCCGGGAAATAGGGGAACAGTAATTTATCGGATGGAAGAAAATGGGAACAACCTGATTCCCAATTGTGATGACTTGTTATGTAAACATGACAATCCATCCTGTAGCGCCTATGTGGGAGGAACAGAGGGAATGGATTCTCTGCACAGGGATGGAGATCAGGTGTATTATCTGGGTAACAATATTTACCAGATAGAAAAGAATAAAAAAACCTCTGTAGCTACCCTTCCTCAGCGTTATGGACCGGATGTTCTTTTTTATCCTTATGTTGCTTATTTTGCTGAGCAGGATACGGTGGTGATAAAGAATCTGGAGACAGAAAAAGAAGTAAAACAGTTTGAAAATATTACAGGATATACACAGGGGAATTTTTTCTACAAAGACAGTTTGTATTATGTGACAGCAGAATTACAATTTGTTCGCCTGGATCTGAATACGGGAGAAAGAGAGGTACTGGAAAAGAAAGGCGCTACCAGAGCAAGTGTTTTTGACGATCAGATTTATTACGTGAAAGTAGGGGAAGGTGAGGAGAATTGTCTGATTCGTATGAATCCAGATACAGGGGAAAAAGAGGAAATATTACAAAATGTATTCTATTATAATATGATGGATGAATGGATGTATTATTCTTCTTATCCGGAGAGAAAATTGTATCGGTGTCAGTTGGACGGAAGTAACACAATGGAAATACCTATAACAGAAGGGCTGCAGGCAGGCGTAATCTGGACGCTGCCGGAGCTGGAAAAGATACTGGTGGATTTTGATGATTACTATACTGTTTATTCTTTGGACACAGAAAAGGGAAGTATTGATTTTGAAAATCCAATCTGTAAACCTCAAGAGGAGGGATGATATTGAAACTGAAGCTTTGTCATTTGGAAAAACATTATAAACAGCTCCATGTGTTAAAAGATATAAGTCTTACTTTTAAGGAAGGGGTTTATGGTTTGGTAGGACCTAATGGAGCAGGTAAAAGTACACTGATGCGTCTTCTGGTGGGAACAGAATTTCCTGAATCCGGTGAAATTTTATGGAACGAAAAGAATACCCGGGAACAGATGAAAGAATATAAAATGAATATCGGTTATCTTCCTCAGGAATTTGGGTTTTATAAAGAATTTACGGGAAGAGAATTGCTTCATTATACAGGTCTGATAAAAACCTCTCTTTCCGTAGAGCAGATCAGGGAGCAAAGCAGTCAGTTATTGGAGCTTCTGGATCTGATGGAAAAAGCAGATGTGGCTGTGGGAAAATATTCGGGGGGAATGAAGCAGCGGCTTGGCATCGCTCAGGCATTTCTCGGTTATCCGGAATTGGTGATTTTAGATGAAGCAACAGTGGGACTGGATCCCATGCAACGGATTCATTTTAAAAATTTTCTGAAAGAATATGGAAAAGAAAAGACAGTGATTTTATCCACTCATATATTATCGGACTTGAAAGATATTGCTGATTTTCTTGTGTTCATGGACAAGGGAGCGGTTATTTATGATGGAATGATGGATCGAGAAAAGAATCCAGATGAACTCTATATGGAATATTTTCATCAGGAGGGAGGGATTCTGTGAAAAGAATGGGGCTGTTTATCAGTTATGAGCTGAAATATTTATTTAGGCAGAGAGTTTTACAGTTTCTGGTGTTGGCAATCTGCCTGTTTACGATTTATGGAGCGCCAACTGAAATGTATCCGGAAGATTGGGATAATTCGTTTTATGAAAAATATGAAGAGGATCAATCTTACGAGGGTATGACAGATCGTGAAATTACTGCGATTGAATCCGGTAAAATGAAGATAGAAGAGATTCAAAATAAGAGAAAATCTATTTATGAAATGGCGGTGAGTCAGAAACAATCTTTAAATGAGTCGGAAGGTTTTCAGTGGGAATATCTTACCAGAGCAGAGGAAATCTATGGAAAAGAAATTTTTCTGCGAATTGGGGATTATAAGGGCTGGGAAAGCTATTTTGCTTCTAAGGCTATGATGCTGGGGCACAGTAAAATGGCATTATTTACATTGGTGATTCTGGTGAGCAGCGGTTTGTTTCTCCTTTCAAAAGACAGGACAAACCGTACTCTTTTCTGGTCAGCTTATACAGGGAGAGGTGTAACCTGTTCCTCATATACTATAAAATTGTTGGCGATTTTTATTTATGGGTTTTGTGTCCAACTTGTACAGAGTATGGTGCAGATACTGTCTCTTATTTTTATCAGTAAATGTGACATGAGTTATTGGCTGGAACCGATTCAGAATTTGTCGGTTTTTGGTACCTGTTGTTTTTCTTTGAATATAGTGGGACTGATTCTTTTACATATATTTCTGTTAAATGTTGTAGCTTTGTTTGTCATTTTATTTACCGTGTTGTTCATTCGTATTCTGAAAAAAGAATTGCTGTTATTTGTGGGTGGAATAGGAGTGACCGGAATTTTATATATTCATGTGTATGCCTGCGATAAAAGCAGGATTTTTGAGTTTTTCTGGAGAATGAATCCTCTTTCGGTGATGCAGATGGATCAGTTTTTACAGTATGATATATGGAATATTGGAGGACACGCTGTGTTGGCACAACTTGGAACGGCAGGTATCTGGGCAGCTCTGCTGACAGCTCTTTATGTCGGCGCTTATCATACTTGGAGGGGATATCTGAATGAAGCAGAAATATAAACTTTTTTGGTATTTCGAATGGAAAAGACTTTTTCCGGTCTCGGCAGGGGTTTGCATATTTTTACTTTCTTTGGCATTTTATTTTCTTTCATGGAAAAATTATAAAGCAACGGAAGAGGAACTTTGTTACAGGGAAGTAGTGCAGGAATATCGAGGCATAGTTACTCCGGAAAAAATAGCAGAAATTATGGAACGGGCAGACTATTATCAAATGGTATTGGACACACATTATCAGACGGCAGAAGATTATGCCAGAGGAAAAGTCAGTGATGAAGAATTTAAGAAATTCATGGAAGATTATTATTATGCCAAGGAATATATTTCCGGGTGGGATAAGCTGAAAGAACATGCTCTTCGGTATCAGGAGCAGAAACAGAAAACATATTTTTTATATGATATTGCCTGGGAAAAACTTTTTCGGAATAAACTGAATATTTTGTTCATTTTTCTAATGATTTTGTGTTTTGTTCCGTATTTTTATAAAGATGTGGATGTAAATTGGAAATCTATCAGTGAAACATATATTGGCTATAAAAAAGTAAAAAGAAAAAGATTGTTGTTGGCAATTTTCCTTGTATTAATATTGCAGATTCTTTGGATAGCAGGAGAGGCAGGAATACTTTTGGCAGTTGATGGGATTCCGGATTCTTTTGCTTCAGCCTGCAGTCTTCTGGCAGGAGAGAGTATGGGAGAAAATTTGTCTTTGCAAGGACTTTATATTTTGAAAATAGCAGTTACATTGGTGAAACGAGTGGTCGATATTCTGTTTTTGAAATTGTTTTCTGATCGGGTGGATAATAAAATGTTGGCAGCGGCAATCTGGTTGGTGTATTTGATGGTGAGTGATACGATTTTGTGAATGCGATGAAATAAAACAGTTTTCCAGTATTGGAAGTACAGATGGTTTTGTCAAAAGCTGATGAGCAGATGATTTCTGTAAAGGGAGATTTGGCGGAGGCGCTACGAATGAAGGAAAAAGTAAAAATTGCCAAGATATGACATTCACAAATGAGAGAAAGAGGTTTATTATAGACAATAGTGGTACAAAAATTATAAAAATTTGGAGGAGTTTGAAACAATGAGAAGGTATGAGGATTTAACAAGAATTCACGAAAATACGCTTCCGCCGAGAGCCCATTATATACCCTATGATACCCTGGAAAAAGCTCTGGAAGGAAAGAAGGAGGCTTCTGCATATTATAAGCTTCTGAATGGAGAATGGGATTTTCGGTATTTTTCCAGAGATATTGATTGTCCGGAAGAGATTACTCAGTGGGATAAGGTTCCGGTACCTTCCTGCTGGCAGATGACCGGTTACGAAAAACCGTATTATACCAATGTAAATTATCCTTATCCGGTGGATCCGCCCTATGTGCCGGATGATAATCCGCTGGGAGTGTACAGAAGATTTCTTACTGTGACAGGAGAAGAGGCTGCAAGAGATAACACTCTTGTGTTTGAGGGCGTGGCTCCCTGTATGGAACTGTTCGTAAATGGAAGCTATGTGGGATATTCTACCGTTTCTCATTCTACTTCTGAGTTCCCGGTGCAGCTTCATGAGGGAGAAAATGAGATTCTGGTAAAAGTGTATAAATGGTGTGTTTCCAGTTATCTGGAGGACCAGGATTTTATGAGAAATAATGGAATTTTCCGTGATGTGTATCTGTTGAGCAGACCTGTGGGTCATCTTACAGATGTGAATGTGGGATTTGATGCGGCAGGAGTTTATTATGATGGAACTTACCGGGTGTTTGATGCAGAAGGGAAAGAAACAGATCTGTCAGAACCGATTTTGTGGAATGCAGAACAGCCTTATCTGTATACGGTGGTGATTGAAGAAGCAGGAGAATTTATTCCTGTCAAGGTAGGTCTCAGAGACCAGAAGATCAGTGAAAAAGGGGAACTTCTGATCAATGGAGTCAGTGTGAAATTAAAGGGTGTGAATCATCATGATACTCACGCAGATAACGGATATGTTCTCAGTTATGAGGATATGCGGAGTGAGCTTCTGAAAATGAAGGAACTGAATATCAACGCGATCCGGACTTCCCATTATCCTCCTCAGGCAGCTTTCCTGGAGCTTTGTGATGAACTGGGATTTTATGTGGTGGATGAGGCAGATATTGAGACTCACGGATTTGGTTCCAGACAGCCGAATTGTGGTTATGATCCGAATCCAATCTGGCCATGCCGCAATCCGATCTGGAGAGATGCTTTTGTAGACCGGGCCGCCCGTTTATATGAAAGAGACAAAAACCATACCTGTGTGGTTATGTTCAGTCATGGAAATGAAAGCAATTACGGAGAAAATTTTGCTGCCATGAGTGAATTTGTCCGGGAAAGAGAAGGACAGCGTCAGGGCATGAACAGACTGGTGCATTATGAAAATGCTTACTGTAACAAACCGGGAAGAAAAGATCCGGATACTGTAGATGTGGTGAGCCGTATGTACTGGACAGTGGATCAGATGCGGGAATACCATGAGCAGACAGGAGATAACAGACCGATTTTCCAGTGTGAATACAGTCATGCTATGGGAAATGGACCTGGAGATGTGGTAGATTACTGGAAGGTATTTGAGCAGCACCCCTATATGATCGGCGGATGTATCTGGGAGTGGGCAGATCATGTAGCAAGAAATGAAGATGGACATTACTGCTATGGCGGTGATTTTGGAGAAGAAACCCATGACGGAAACTTCTGTTGTGATGGTCTTGTATTCCATGACAGAAGTTTTAAGGCAGGTTCTCTGGAAGCAAAATATGCTTATCAGCCAATGGCTGCTTCCTGGGCAAATGGAGTGCTTACTGTCAAGAATAAACATGATTTTAAAAATCTGTCAGAATATTCTTTTGAATGGGAAGTAACAGCAGACGGTGAAGTGACAGCTAAGGGAGATTTTAAACTGGAAGCAAAAGGTCAGGAAACAGTGAAGCTTCCTCTGGAGTTGAACATTCCGGAAAGCCAGTATGGAGCTTATCTGAGAATCTCCATGAAAGATGCAGAGGGCAAAGAGGTGGCATTTGAGCAGCTTGAACTGCCCAAGATGGTAAAAGCTATTCCGGAAGGACAGGGAAAAGCACAGATTACCCGGGAAGGAGAAACTGCGGTAATCACAGGAGAAGGATTTTCTTACAAATTTAATCTGCATTACGGATACCTGGAAGATCTGAACGGATTTCTGAAGAGTCCTATGGAACTGACCATCTGGAAAGCGCCAACAGATAATGAGCGCCGTGTAAAACGTCAGTGGTATGAAGAAAAGTATGATAAGACACATACAAAGGTATATGATTGTACCGTAGAAGGAAATCAGATCCGGGTGAAAGCTTCTGTTGCTCCGGTTGCCAGAAGCCCGCTCTTTCGTTATGAAGTTGTGTACACCTTCTTTGAAGATGGAAGAATTGACGTGAAGCTGGAAGGCAATTTCAGTCAAGACAGAGTATTCCTGCCAAGACTGGGATTTGAATTTAAAACAGACGAAAAAAAATTCAGTTACTTTGGATATGGACCTCATGAGTCATATATTGATATGCATCATGGTTCCTGGATGGGAATGTTCCACAGCAATGCTGAAAAAGAATACGTTCCTTATATCAGACCACAGGAACATGGCAGTCATTACAATACTAAATATATGAAGCTGGGCGCTTATACCTTTGTATCTGAGCAGGGATTTTCTGCAAATGTATCTGAATACACTTCCAGAGAACTGACCGAAAAAGCTCATGATTTCGAACTGGTAAAAGATGAGTACACCAATGTTCGTATAGACTATAAAGTGAGCGGTATCGGCTCAGCAAGCTGTGGACCGGAAATGATGGACAAATATAGAATGAACGATGGAAAAGTAGTGTTTGCTTTCTCTATTTTACCATGAAAAGAAATTTAATAAAAAGAGCTGGCGGTGGATATTGATGTTTTAGCTCTGAATCTTAACAGGAGAATCTCTTAAGGGGATTCTCCTGTTTGAGTATAAAGGGTTGACAGCCTGCTTACGGGGAGAATGGATCTATGGGAAGGGAGATAAATTGGGCATGGGACAGGGAAGCTAATCGTATATGCCCAATGAGGTAGAAAAGTGGAAGGGAAAGGAAGCAAGTTGGGCATGG
>DETV01000055.1:544-7177 GCA_002361775.1 Eubacterium sp. UBA3279 | reverse complement strand
TTTCAGAATATCGGGCAGCTTATCTAGCTTAACGGAGATTTTCTTTTCCGTCTGCTGTATCTGCTCGGTAAGAAAAAGAGTAAAAATCAATATAGTTATTATGAAGAAACGGAAGCTTTTTAAAGCTTCCGTTTTAACATTTCCGGATTGGAGGCATGAGCCAGAGCTTCTGCCTGGGATATTTTTCCCTGTCGATAAAGAGCCAGAAGGCTGCTGTCCATGGAAAACATGGTGTCTGAGGAAGAAGAGTAAATTAATCCGTCAATCTGGTGGATTTTATTTTCACGGATCATATTTCGGATGGCAGGGGTGGTATTCATCAACTCAAAAGCTACTTCCATGGAATTTCCATCGGCGCCGGGAATCAACTGTTGAGAAACGACTGCCTGAAGAACAGAAGCCAGTTGAACAGAGATCTGGTGCTGCTGATTGGGAGGAAATACATCGATAATTCTGTCGATGGTATTGGCTGCTCCCGGAGTGTGCAGGGTGGAAAGTACCAGATGTCCGGTTTCGGCGGCAGTGACAGCAATGGAAATTGTCTCAAAGTCCCGCATTTCTCCCAACAGGATTACGTCAGGACTTTGGCGAAGGGATGCTCTCAGAGCCACCACATAGCTCTCTGTGTCGGAATTGATCTCTCGCTGGCTGACAATGCTTTTTTTGTGCCTGTGAAGAAATTCCAGAGGATCTTCCAGTGTGATAATATGTTTTTCCTGTGTCTGGTTGATAGCGTCAATAATACAGGCTAAGGTGGTGGATTTACCGCTTCCCGCCGGTCCGGTGACCAGAACCAGACCTTTTTTCAGGGAACCCAGTTCAATGATGGAAGAAGGAATACCCAGGGCGGCAGGATCCGGAAGTTCAAAGGTGATAATACGGATCACCGCAGCCAGAGAACCACGCTGTATATAGGCGCTGACACGATAACGGGACAAGCCGCTGACAGCGAAAGAAAAATCATCATCTCCGGACTGGAAAAGCCGGGAAATATCCCGGTGATCGGCCAGTTCATAGATTTCCCGTATCAGGGATTCTGACTGGGCAGGCATAACCCTTTCTTCATCGATCAGAGTAATCTTTCCTCCTTTTTTATAGGAGAGAGGACGTCCGGCAACGATAAAAAGGTCAGATGCCCCTTCCTGAGTGGTTTTCGTCAAAAAATCTAATGCATTCATATTTATTCCTCCGTAGAAATATCTGGAAAAGTATCTTTTTGAGGAAGGGGGATGGTCTGATCTTCGCCCCATTCATAGCTGTTTGAAGTATTCCAGGTGATAATCTGATAATGATTTCTATTGGATAAGGGTTCCAGAGAAAGTGAAATTGTCACATTGAGAAATTGATTTTCTTTTATGGGAACCTGCCAGGTAAGAACATTTTCAGAAGAAAATGTAATCCCGTCAGAACCTTCCAACTGAGAACGCACCTGGGCATAAAAGGCGGAAGAATCTGTCATATTCTTATGTTCTTCCACACAGTGAATTACATTGTTTAAAATGGTATTGGCTGTATTTTCCGCCTGATAGAAGGCGGTAGTGTGATCAGCGCTTTTTTGACTCATTTTCATATTGGCTCTGGCGCTTACCAGAGAAAGAACGGAAAAGGTAAGGAGACATAAAAGCACAAAAATCAACACAATGGTAGTGGTTCCGGTACTGATCACGGAACGCTTTGGGGCTGAGTTCATCATTCTCCCTCCTCTCTGGCCGTGGTATGGGACGGATAACGAAGGAAGGGGAGCAGAAATCATGAAGAAAATGAAAAAGTTTTTCACATCTGTGGCTACAGTATGTCTGCTCTTTGGAATTTCTGTTATTAATGTATCTGCGGCAGATGCAGAGTATACATACAAAGTCACATTTGACGCAGGAAATCAGGGGAGTCTTTCAGGAACCGCCGGTTTGAGTATTACAGGAGCCGGATACAAAGTGAGTGAAGAGAATGGAAAAATAATTGTCAGTGGACTTAAAGCCAATGATGTGGTATCATTTGATGCACAGGCAGGTGCAGTCACCATGAAGGATGACAGTAAGTATTATGTAAAAGGAGTTCGCCGAAGCGGAAGAGATAACAATGAAGTTGCAGTTCCTTATTTCCCTGTTACAGGAGATGCCGATTATGTAGTAGCTTATGGAATTAAGGGCAATATGGTTGGCTATACTGTCAATTATCAGGATGAGGCAGGAAATGAACTGGCGCCCAGCCGTACTTACTACGGTAATGTGGGAGAAAAACCAGTGGTAGCCCATATTTATGTGGAAGGATATACTCCTCAGGCTCTGGCATTGACAAAGACATTGTCTGAAAATGAAGCTGAAAATGTATTCACTTTTGTGTACCAGGAAGGGGAGACACAGATTGTCACCACTCCGGGAGAAACCATTACCACAACAGTGACTGAGACTGTAGATGGTGCAACGACAGGAACTGCCGGTGGTACGGATGCAGGAACCACAGGAACAGATGCCGGAACAACAGGGCCGGGAACAGACGCTGGAACTACAGGACCGGGAGCCGATGCAGGAACCACGGAGCCGGGAACAGAGGAAGGTGAACCTCAGGGACCGGGAGCTGACGATACCACAGAGATTCAGGAGGATGAGGTTCCTCAGGGACAGCAGGATGTGGTAGATCTGGATGAAGAAGAAACTCCATTGGGAAATCTGGAAATAGATAAGGAAGATGTGAAAAAAGGTATGCCTCTCGCAGCAGGAATTGCTATTGCAGTTGTTGCAGTTGCAGGTTTGGCAGGACTTCTCATATTCGTGAAAAAACACAGATAAAGTGAATTACTGTAAACAAATCTTGAACAGAAGAAAGAGGATATGGATTTGAGCAGAAAAAGATATAAAAAAAGCCCGGTGGCCGTAATTTGCGGTGCACTGGGCACTGCTTTGCTTGTAGTGCTGGTATTATTTTGCCTGCCCCTTACCGTTCCCAGATTGATGGGATATCACATATATTCTGTGGTGAGCGGAAGCATGGAGCCGGCTATTCCAGTGGGAAGTCTGGTATATATTAAGGATAGCGCGCCGGAAGATATGCAGGTGGATGAGGTAATTGCTTTTTATGGAGCAAGAGATTCCAATGCGATCATTACTCATCGGGTGGTGGAAAATCGTGTGGTCATGGGTGAATTCATCACGAAAGGCGATGCAAATCAGACGGAAGATATGAATCCTGTTCCCTACGATAATTTTATCGGGAAGGTAGTTCTGTCTGTTCCTGTAATCGGTAAGCTGGCGCTGATGTTGACCAGTCTTACAGGAAAAATGATAGCGGTAGGTGTGATCGGGGTTGCCCTTATCCTGGAAATTATATCTGCTGTGTTGGACAGAAAAAGGTATGGAACGAAGGCGAGAGGAGAAAAAACAAATGAAAACAAATAAGAAGTATGCATCTGTATTTGAATTGAACGGCGTACCCAAGTTTTCTCAGGCATTTCCTCTGGCGCTACAGCACGTAGTGGCCATGATCGTGGGATGTGTTACCCCGGCGATTGTTATCGCTGGTATGGCAGGATTGAATGGGGGAGACAAGGTTATCTTTGTTCAGACCGCATTATTTATTGCTGCAATTTCCACGTTAGTACAGTTATTTCCATTGGGTGGAAAAATTGGTTCCGGTCTTCCGGTAATCATGGGCGTAAGTTTCGCTTATTTGCCCAGTATGCAGGCTATTGTAGAAGGATATGATATTGCAACGATTTTGGGAGCCCAGTTGATTGGTGGTATTGTGGCAATTTTCGTGGGTATTTTTGTGAAAAAATTGCGTGTATTATTTCCGCCGCTGATCACAGGAACAGTGGTATTCACGATTGGTTTGTCTTTGTATCCGACGGCTGTAAAATATATGGCAGGAGGGGCGTCTTCACCTGATTATGGATCATGGAAAAACTGGCTGGTAGGATTTCTTACCCTGGCAGTGGTAACCGGGTTGAATCATTTTGCAAAAGGAGTATGGAAACTGGCTTCTATCCTGATTGGTATGGTTGTGGGATATATTATTTCCGCATTTTTTGGCATGATAGATCTTTCTTCCGTGGGAACTGCCGGATTATTCCAGGTGCCTCGTCCCATGTATTTTGGAATGAAATTTGAACCATCTGCCATTATAACCATGGTGATTTTATTTGTTATTAATTCTGTGCAGGCAATTGGAGATTTTTCTGCCACTTCCGGAGGCGGTCTGGATCGGGAACCCACAGATAAAGAGTTGTCCGGCGGTATTGTGGGATATGGTCTTACAAATGTGTTAGGTTCTTTCTTTGGCGGTTTGCCTACAGCTACATTCAGTCAGAATGTGGGTATCGTGGCAACAACAAAAGTAGTAAACCGTATGGTATTGGGACTGGCAGCAGTGATTATCCTGGTGGCCGGATTTGTTCCAAAATTTTCTGCTCTGCTTACCACAATTCCTCAGTGTGTATTGGGAGGAGCTACCATTTCAGTATTTGCATCAATTGCTATGACAGGTATAAAACTGGTGGCGCAGCAGCCTCTTACATATAGAAATACTTCTATTGTAGGTTTATCCGTAGCTTTGGGAATGGGAATTACACAGTGTTCAGATGCGTTGGCAGGATTCCCAGCCTGGGTAACAACAGTGTTTGGAAAATCACCGGTAGTTGTTACAGCCATTACAGCAATTGTGTTGAACCTGATTTTACCGAAGGATAAAAAGTAACAGGTAGGGTTTTATAGTTTTTTTGAAAAATAATTAAAAAAAATGATGGAGAGGGGTCACTCAATTATCTGGTGAGATGAGAGAGGGATACCCTCTCTTTGTATTGCGGGAGTTTGGGATACAAGAATCCTGAAAGCATACGTGTCAGTTTTGTACTATTTTGCCGGATGGAGAGAACATTGACTTTTTCACGGAAGTATGTTATTTTTATATCTATAAGTTATGGTTTGGAAGGGAGTGTATATACGCATGGAAGATGGTTCAGACAGTGATGATGCAGAAACAGCATATAAGACTGTTCCATGTAGTATTATGGATATATAAGGGCATAGCCTGTGTTGAAAAACACACGGGTTATGCCTTTTTGTGATTTTTAGCTACTTGGATTTTGAAATTTTTAATAAGGAGAAGAAAAGAATTATATGCAGCCTATTATTTTATTAGTAATCTTGATTTTTTTAAATGCTGTTTTTGCCAGTGCAGAAATTGCGGTTATTTCCATGAATGAGACAAAGTTGAGGAGTCTGGCAGACCAGGGAGATAAAAGAGCCGGGAAATTGCTGAGTCTGACAAAACAGCCATCCCGTTTTCTGGCAACCATACAGGTGGCTATCACTTTGGCATCGCTGTTACAGAGTGCGTTTGCGGCAGAGAATTTTGCTGATTCTCTGGCGGCTGCTCTTGTGGGAGCGGGGGTTCCCGTGGCAGAAGGAGTGTTAAAATCTGCAGCTATTGTGGTGATCACAGTGATTTTGGGATATTTTAATCTGGTATTTGGTGAATTGGTTCCGAAGCGTATCGCCATGAAAAAAGCAGATAAGCTTGCATTGGGAATGGCGAATATGTTGTATTTTGTATCAATTATCTGTGCCCCGGTGGTATGGATTCTCACAAAATCCACTAATCTGGTGCTTCGTCTGCTGCGGATAAATCCAGAGGAAGAAGAAGAAACAGTCAGTGAAGAAGAAATTAGAATGATGTTACTGGAAGGAAGTAAAAAGGGAACCATCCAAGAAGAAGAAACGGAAATGATTCAGAATGTATTTGAGTTTGATGATATTTCTGTGGAGGAAATTTGTACTCACCGGAGAGAAGTGGTATATCTGTCAAGAGAAGATAACCTGGAAATCTGGAATGAAATTGTTCTTGCAAACCGTCATACGAAATACCCTGTTTGTGGAGAAAACAGAGATGATATTGAGGGAGTTCTGGATACAAGAGATTACTTCCGTATGCAGCCGGGTTCCCGGGAAGAAGTGATACATAATTGCGTGGAACCTGCTTTTTTCATTCCGGAAAATATGAAAGCAAATGTATTGTTCAGGCAGATGAAGGAACGCCGGGAATATTTTGCAGTTTTGATTGATGAGTATGGTGGAATGACAGGAATTATTACGCTTCATGATTTGATGGAAGCTCTGGTAGGGGATCTGGAGGAAAAAGAAGAGGGAGATAAACCGAGAGAAATTGAAAAAACGGGAGAAGATACCTGGGTGATACAGGGAGCAGCGCCATTGGATGAAGTGGAAGAAGAACTGGGAATTACACTTCCGACAGAAGAATTTGATACGTTTAATGGGTTTGTATGTGATGTATTAGGCAGAGTACCGGATGCAGGAGAAGAGTTTTCGGTGGAAACTGATGAATTGAGTATGCAAATATATGGTGTGAAAAATCATATGATCGAGGGAGCAGTGGTAAAATTGAAGGGGAAAGAGGTAAATAAGGGACAGGGAAATTAAGCGGATATGTTCAAGTGGGAGAAAAAATAGAGGTGTTGGAGAGAGTTGGGCATGAGACAGGGAAATAATGTCTCATGCCCAATTTTGAGTAGAAGTGGAGGTGTTAGAGGGGAAAATTGGGCATGGGACAGGGAAGCTAAGCGTATATGCCCAATTTGGAGTAAAAGTAGAGGTGTTAGAGGGAAGAATTGGGCATGGGACA
>DETV01000055.1:0-249 GCA_002361775.1 Eubacterium sp. UBA3279 | reverse complement strand
GGAGCAAAAGTGGAGGTGTTGGAGAGGGGAATTGGGCATATAGAGAGTGAGCAAGTGAAATCCATCCCGTGGAAAGGGATATTAGTGGGCATAGAGGAGAGTTATGGAGTGTATATGCCCAAACAGGAGTAAAAGTGGAGGTTTTAGAGGGGGAAATTGGGCATGGGACAGGGAAGCTAAACGTATATGCCCAAATAGGAGTAAAAGTAGAGGTGTTAGAGGGAAGAATTGGGCATATAGAGAGTGAGC
>DETV01000030.1 GCA_002361775.1 Eubacterium sp. UBA3279 | reverse complement strand
TACACACTTTATTTTACACCCTCGATGAAAAAATAAAATACTTCAACAAAACTTGAGGGATAGCACATCAAATGGCTATCCCTCGCATATTCTACACAACTGTAATTTACAGTTTGACAAATTCCGATTTTTCTTCCTACATTCTTTTTTCAATAAGGTTGATTGTGTCGGGTTACAACTTGCAAAGCATAATATACTCTTCATCATTTTCATCGATTATTACAAAACCCAATTTAGAATACATATGAAAAGCATAATTTATCTTTTGAACGGACAAAGATGCCTGCTTATATCCTTGCTTCTTAAGTTCTGAAATCATTCTTTTCATCAATTCTGTTCCAATGCCATAATTCCTATATTCTTTAAGAAGAGAAATGCCAAAAGACGGAGTTTCATCATCAACATGTCCATAATCGTTCATAATGCGAACCCACACCGCTCCAACTATTTTGTTATCACACTCAGATACATAACAGATATCACCTTTTTTCTTACCAAAATCTGTTACATATACTTGAAGCTCCGGTTGATTTATTATTTCATATGGCGGAGCATCAACTCCATCAGGAATAAATATGGCTTCATACAAAAATGTATTTAATACACTGATTTCATTTTGTTTTAATTCTCGTATTTTGTGATCCATAGAAATCTCCAAATTAAAGATCTATCCAATATCGTTGAATAATACCACTCTCGCTCAGTCTCACATCATCATGGACTTCACTTTCCAATGCTCCACCATTTTTTATTATTGTTTTTCTTGAAGCCTCGTTTGTTTTATCACATGTAAGCAATACCTTTTTTTCTCCAAATTCTCTGCAAATTGCCAACAACAATTTTAACATTTCACTGGCATATCCCTTCTGACGCTCTGAGGGCAAAATACTGTAACCAATATTTCCACCGTATTTCAATAAAAAGGGTGTTAAAGGGTGCCTGTAATCAATGATGCCCACAACCTTATCGTCTTCAATTCGAACTCCCAGAAACACCTCTGAGGGAACATACCCTTCACCATATTTCCGTTTCAATCGATTTTCAAAGTCAATCCACTCAGTAAAAGATTTCACTTCTTCAAGACCCGCACAGCCATCAAAACTGTCATTATTTGCAAGCATCTCTTCCTTGTATTGCATGACTTGCTCTGCATATTCACAGGAAGGTCTGACTAATTTCAAATACATTAACCTTTCCTCCATAAAATCCCGATTTTCTTATCGCTCTAATCACTGCAATCCAGCTACAAAGGAGACCGCTGCTTTCAGATCTTTTTCATCCGGATGACCTTTTGCAATACCACCCACCAATTTAAACGGTCCAAAAGTATCATATCCTTTACAGCCAAATTTTCCAATAATGTCCGTTTTCTTCTCTTTCAAAATATCTTCCAGTGATTTATATGCAGCGCTCCCACCATAAGTACAGATCATAAATACCTTTTTATTTTCCGGCAGATTTTCAGAAGCAAACTTTAAGATTGTCTGATGAAATTTTGAAAAATATATACCGGATGCAAAACCAATCCGGTCATAATCCGACAGATCTGCCTTTGGCTGCTGAACGGCATCAATCAGATCAACCTTGCATTCCTTTGCTATTTTCTCTACCAATTTCCTTGTATTTCCGTGATGTACAGATGCATAAACAATTACTGTCTTCATTTTTACCTCCCGCCTAACGATGCCATTCCATCGTATATTCTTCTTCCGATGTATTTTCATCTATTTCCTGATTTACAATTTTGAATCCACGATGCTGATAGAACACTACCGCTTTCCTATTTTTCTTATACACATTCAGTTTCAAATAATCTTTAAGCTTCGTAACGGTGCGAAGCAGTTCTGTTCCGACCCCTTTTGATTGTTCCGTTGCCTTTACAAAGATCCCGGCTATATAAGTATCTGTCAAACCGATAAATCCCAGAATCTCCTCATTTTCTTCTGCCACAAATACTTCTGCTTCAGGAATCAGTTTTCTGACCATATCATAATTCTTTTTCCAGTAATCTGCTTCTATAAAAGAATGGCTCTCTATATTTGCATGAAGCCATAAGTCCATTATCTCATCCAGATCTCTTGTTTCAAATCTTCGAATCATTTTCTTGTACCATATTTTCTTTACAACCCGTTTCTGTAAATCTCATTGATCACAGCCTGGGCATGTTCCATTTCTTTTTTCTGGATGATCGCATCCCTGTCACTTAAGATTGCAAGCATCTCATCCACCAAATCCTCGATTCGAGGATCACTTACCCGGTACAAATAGCCAAGCATCCGGGTGGCAGTGTAATCTGTATTCATATTTTTAAAGGCAATTTCTGCACAGAACTCTTTGGGATATCCTCTGTCCAGCAAAACCTTGTATAATTCATTGGTTCGTTCCGATGCCATAGTCGATCACTCCCGTAATTTTATTCAAGACTCGCTCGCGAGTCTTGGCGCGGGATTCGGGTCTGCAAAGCAGACAAAACACTAATCCGAATCCCTGCGCATCCTCGCGGAGCGTATATCAGATGGGGATTGACACCCGCCACTGATATATATTTCTTGTTCACCGCCTGAAGAGGCGGGAGTCATATTCCATCTGATATTCTTAAATTAAAATGCCTTCCAGATGATCCAGTTCATGCTGACAAATCTGTGCCGGCCATCCACTCAGTTTCTGCCGCTGCCTTTTCCAATTCATATCATAATATTCCACTTCAATATTTTCATATCGTGTTGTTTTCCTCACACCGGTAAGAGACAGACATCCTTCTTCTGTTTCATATGGAGTATCCTTGCTCAGAAGAACCGGATTAAACATCACAACATCTACGAATCCCATATTTACAATGATTACTCTCTTTTTCACACCGATCATATTCGCAGCCATACCCACACACCCGGCACGATTTGCCTGTAAGGTATCCTGTAGATCCTTTCCAACTTGCAGATCTGCCTTTGTAGCAGATTCTGACTTTTGTCCCAGAAAGAACACATCTTTCATTATCGGTTTTACCATCTTTCATTCCTCCATGTCATATTATCTCTTAGGCGTTTGCGAAACGCCACA
>DETV01000018.1 GCA_002361775.1 Eubacterium sp. UBA3279 | reverse complement strand
TGATATGATACCTCTTAAGTAGACAAGGCAAATAACCAAAATCTACTTAAGGGGTGTTTTTATGTCCAAACCAAAGTATTCAACGGAAGTTAAAATCTTGGCATGCGAAGATTTTCTGTCTGGGAAATATTCGGCAGCCCAGGTTTGTGAAAAATACGGAATAACATACAACGAGAAAAACCATTCCTCATCATCGCTAAATGAGTGGGTTGTCAAGTACAGGGTAATGGGTGCTGATGCTTTTACCAATTCCCGGCATAACAAAAGCTATTCCTCAGAATTAAAAGTTCGTGCTGTTGAGGAATATCTTGCCGGAAAAGGTTCCATTATGGACATTACTGCCAAATACGGCATCTCTGGAACTGAGGTTTTCAGAAGATGGGTTTTGAAGTATAATGCCAGTAGAGAACTTAAGGATTACGATCCGAAACAGGAGGTCTATATGGCAGAAGCACGTAGAAAAACAACTTTTGAAGAACGTAAAGAGATTGTCGATTATTGTATTAGCCATAACCGTGATTATAAGAATACGGCAGCAAAGCATGGTGTTTCTTACAGCCAGGTTTATTTGTGGGTAAAGAAATATGATGCCAATGGAGAAGATGGGTTAACAGATAAGCGGGGACATCGCAAAACAGATGATGAGGTAGATGAATTGGAGCGTTTACGGCGCGAAAATCTACGATTGAAACGTCAGCTGGAAGAAAAAGATATGGTAGTTGAACTGTTAAAAAAAGTGAAAGAATACGAAAGGATGTGAGGCTCGGCAAAGTACGTCATGAATCTAAATATTTAACTGTCAAATATTTTCACGCAAAGAAGAACTGGAGTATAGAATGGATGTGCAGACAGCTTGAAATATCAAGGGCTGCTTACTATAAATGGCTGCATAGGGAAGTTCCTGATGCAGAATGTGAAAATATCAGACTCGCAGAACTGATTAAAGAATATGATGAACGTTTCCATCATATTCTGGGATACCGGAGAATGACATCCTGGATCAATCATTTTAACCATACCGCATACAGTAAAAACAGGGTTCACAGAATCATGAAGAAACTGGGGATCCATTCGGTTATCCGTAAAAAGAAGAAAAAATATACATACAAAAAACCTGATGAAACAGCGGAAAACATACTGAAAAGAGATTTCTATGCATCTGCCCCTAATCAGAAATGGGTCACTGACGTAACGGAATTTAAAGTGCCCGGCGAAAAAAAGAAATTATATTTAAGTGCTGTTTTAGATCTGTATGACAGATATCCGGTTGCTTATGTTGTCAGTTCAAGGAATGATAACAGACTGGTATTTAAAACATTTGACAAAGCAATCGCAGCGTGGCCTAATGCCAAACCAATCTTTCATTCAGATCGGGGATTCCAGTACACCAGCAAGGTGTTTAAGAAAAAGCTCGAAAAACAGGAAATGAAACAATCCATGTCCAGGGTCGGACACTGCATTGACAATGGACCAACGGAAGGATTTTGGGGAATTATAAAATCTGAAATGTACCAGATGTACGAGATAACTGACGAAGCCTCATTAAGATATGCAATCAAAGATTATCTGCGTTTTTACAGAGAGGAACGTCCTCAGGACAGATACTACTGCAAAACGCCATTAGAAGTGCGTCAGGAAGCGCTGGCTTCGGATGTACCTATAGAATATCCTATCCCGGAAAACAAACGAATCAACAAATATAAAGAGAAATGGTGTGCATAGAAAAATGCCTACATCTTAGATCAAAATGCAGGCATCATTTGTACTAAATTTTAGATATTTCACCTGTCTACTTGACAAGGGGCATATCAATGTTTCAGGCAATGACAGAGCATATGCCGGAAGAAATCAAACAAAAAGCCATAGATGAATTTGGTGGCTTAAATCAGTGGCATGAGCATTATATTCAGGCTATTTCCAGCGATGATATGCAGAAGCGTTATCGAAAAATGGTGGAATGGTTTGGCGGGAAAGAACAGTATCTTGCTACGGTAAAGAATCCAATCAGCAAAGAGGTTGCGGCAAGTTACCAAAAACGTATGGATGTCATTTAAAAAAAATTGGCAGGTAAGCGGGAATGCTCTGTGGATTCCTTTGAAATAAAGGAAATCATTGGGGAATATGGTTTTGTTATGAAGCAGCTCTATCAATTGCAGGATGAAAGTGGTATGATGCTTTCTCTTGCACAGACTTACCGCAGGGAAGAAGTAAAAAAAGCTACCGATGAGAAATATGGTGATGGGGCAGCACAGTTCTTTAGGCAGGCGATAGAGGCGTTTTACAAAGAACAGTAAATTGGTTTGCATGGTTCAGCATAATTGAAAAAATCAATAAAAATATACCTACAGGAAAATAGTAAGAGTGAATTTGTAAAGTCCTGTTCTGTAGCGATACGGAATGGGGCTTTTTTCTGTGTTTGAAAAAATCGACAGAAACTGTTGAATTTATATCCGTTTTTCGACAGTTAATCAACTTCTTTACACCGCCAGATTATTTTACCATATATACAGGTTGAAACCCCAAAGCAGGACAAGCACAGAGAGGAGGTGGATATGTGAAATACGATGGAATCCTAATCGGTCAGGCTGTGCGTAACATTCGGACAGAACGGGGATTGACGATTGAGGAATTGAGTGATCGGGTGGACAAGTCCGTTTCCCATATCCATCAACTGGAATTAGGAAGCCGGAAAATGGGTGTTGATTTGCTACTTGCCCTTGTTTCCGTTCTTGATACGGATGCAAACAGAATATTAGGGATTGAGAAAACAGGAGAAGCATGTGGCAGGGAACAGGAAAGCAGTACAGAGATATCTATTGATGATGAGCTGAGCAAGCTGCCGGTTTCGCAAAGAGAGTATGGATGCTGGAACGCTGGAACAGGTAACAAGGGCAGTGCAGATTCAGATTGATGCGTAATGCCGGACAAGAGGGGGAATTGATTTATGACAGTGGAAGAAATGAAAGCGGTGGATGTCCGAACCGTTGATCCAGATAGTCTGGTGGATATTACGCAGATTACGATAGATAAAAGCCTGTCGGAAAAGGAAAGGAAGTTGGAATATATCAGGCAGATAAAAAATCTATATTGTTTTCGGGTTGGCAATATTGTAGTCAAATGTTCCTACAGTGAGGATGGTGTCACACTGAATGAGAGGTTTGAGCAGCTTGTCATGTCCGTATAAAAAACAGTGGAAAATTTCTGGAAAGTGTGGTAATCTATGAATCATAAAAAAGAGGACATCAGTGCAAACTCTGATTCTTAGATTGATTAAGATATGGGCTGTCTTAATAGAAATCACAGAAAAGGAGTGTTGCAGATGAATAACAATTCTAGTATCTATCAGACAGGTCTTTATCTTCGCTTGTCAAAGGAAGATGGAGATGTTGCAGAGGGCAGTAAGCTCGTGAGCAACAGTATCTCAAATCAGAAAGCCCTAATCATGGACTTTTTGAAATCCCATCCAGAAATAAAAGTGTATTCTGAATACGTAGATATGTAAAACCGCATTTTGATACAATCGGTTTCAAGAAAGTATGTGAAAAACGCTTGAAATAAAGGCTTTCGGCAGATTTAGTAATTTGCCGGAAGCCTTCTTCTTTTATGCTCTGAAACAATGGACAGCCACTGAAATGTAATTTGAACCCGCTAAACTGATTTGAACCCCCTTGCAAGGCAAAATAAAAAAGTATAAATTTCCCCCAAAAGAAATCCCGCTGATTCTGAATGTTTGAGAATCAGTGGGATTTTACATTGTTTTCATAAGGTCGAGCAGAAGTCGTTTCTGCTCATCGGTCAGTGGGCTCCATCTGGAAAATAGGATGCGCTGTTCATCGGTCAGTTTTGCTGGCTCATCCCCTTCCGCAAAGAACTGTGCCAAGGTTATGCCGAACGCCCTGCAGACTGCTTCCAGAGTAGGGAGCGTCGGTGCGTTATTTCTATTGAACATATTTGTCACTGTGAAGTGGGAAAGCTTTGCCTCTTTTGCAAGACGGTAATCTGTCCACCCGCGTTCTTCCATCAATTCTTTTATGCGTTTCTGCGCATCCATACCATCACCTGCCAATCTGTAACTATTATAGTTCCCAAAAGGGTGCTATAATAGTCACTATTGGTAGATAGAGAATTTCCCAAAATGGACATATACAGTTATAGACTGGTAGCCGATAGGGAAAAATATATGTGAGGAGGCAGATTCATGGGAGAACATTTATTTGAGCGATTGGCGTGTGAGAGAGGAATTACTGTTGAGGAAATGCGTGGAATCATTTCTGCCCGGATTGAAAGAGGATGGAATGATCCTGACGGGGAAAAGCGGGCGCAGTGGAGGAGAATTCCGTGTGCAGGGGAAATCCCCACACCGGATGAGTGGTTGAAATATGTGGTTGAAAAACTGGAAACGGAGGGGCGGGAGGATTTACTGCGGTGGTATCCTAACCTCTAAACATACTTTTTTGGTATATTTAGGATGTTTGAAGCATTGCTGTGTCCTCCTTAAAATTATCTTTTAATTCTGTGTGACACAGCTTACATATTTTTTGTGTGAAAGTAAGCTTAAAGTTGTTTTTATACGTCTCTTCTTATCTGTTAGTCCGAGTGTTCCAATTCTCCTGTGGAGTGGTTAGGTTTTCGCCTCCCTTTTTGAAATTATGTCTAAGTGCAAGATTTTCAAGGTAAATGCA
>DETV01000092.1:29140-29879 GCA_002361775.1 Eubacterium sp. UBA3279 | reverse complement strand
AGGTTATGAGGGTATATAAGAACTTCTCCCCATATCTAAAATGCCGGGAAAGCCCGAAAATACGGGCTATACCGACATATAAGAACTTCTAAAGAGATAATCTAAATTCACCAATAATTTTGTAGTAAAAATGGTGACACTTTTTTGAAAAATGAGATTTCATATCAAATCCCTCTAAAACAACTATAAGAATTCCTCTCACATGGGCAATAGAGTTTCTCACACTTCTCATATACCCAAAAACTCTGGGGAAATGAGATATCCTGCTCTTAAACACTCCTATGGGCGAACTTACATTATGTCAACTGGTGACAAAATGGTTATTTTCGAAAAAATGACACCACTTTTTCGCCTCTAAAACAGAATTTTTCAGTGTTTTTCAAGGATTTTTCACTGAAATTGGTGACAAAAGCGAAGTTTTTCTTAAAGTGTCACCACTTTTTATTCGAAAAAATGGTGACACTTTTTTCAAAAGTGAGATTTAGTATCAAATCGTTCTTAAACCTCTGTTAGAATTCTTCACAAATGGGCAATAGAGTTTCTCACACTTCTCATATACCCAAAAACTCTGGGAAAATGAGATATCCTGCTCTTAAACACTCCTATGGGCGAACTTACATTACGTCAACTGGTGATAAAATAACTATTTTCGAAAAAATGACACCACTTTTTCACCTCTAAAACAGGATTTTCCAGTGTTTTTCAAGGATTTTTCATTGAATTTGGTGACAAAAGCGAA
>DETV01000092.1:0-28957 GCA_002361775.1 Eubacterium sp. UBA3279 | reverse complement strand
CCTCTAAAACAGGATTTTCCAGTGTTTTTCAAGGATTTTTCATTGAATTTGGTGACAAAAGCGAAGGTTTTCTTAAAGTGTCACCACTTTTTATCTAAAAAAATGGTGACACTTTTTTCAAAAATGGAATTTAGTATCAAATGGAAAAAAATTTAGAAAAATAAATTACTTTTCTTCTCTTAATATTATTTATATAGTTATACTTCCGGAATAACTTGTCATAGATTCTGAATAACCATATTTGTCGGTTACTTTAGCTATTGCTTTCCCTCTATATGTTCCGGATGTTACTGCCGTCGTTGTAACACTTTTTCCAACATCTGAAACATTTGATGCAGTCGCGCGTCCAGTTCCTACAGTTACCCAGGAGGAGCCAGATTTCTTCTGCAAATAAAAAGTAATATCAATATTGCTCATTGTCGTAGTACAATACACATGCGCCCGAATTCCTACCTTCCCAGGCTCTAATCGCGCTATCGTAGTCTGTACATCCATTAAATATTGTGTATATGGTACAACTTCTATGGTAGAATCCTCATATACACTAAACTCTTCTTCTATCAAAGGATAGTTCTCCTCCACTTTCTCTCCCGCTGAAACACTAACACTTGACAAACACATCATTATACATAATCCAAACAAGAATAATTTTTTTTTCATATCCTCTTCTCCTATTCAAACCAAATATTTTCAGCAATATTTTTACATTCTTCTTTTTCCCCTTGCATCCTACAATTCAACACGTATGTCTCTTTCTTTATCATAAAAACATATGTGTTATCTTGCTCACTTTGAAAAATTGGAATCTCACAGTTCAGTTTTTTATTCAGCGCTGAATCGCTCTCTGTTTCATCTGTTGCCACTCCAGTCGCCTTGATATCTGATATTTGTTGCTGCGAAAGATAAATTTTATTTTTCCCATTCTCAAACTTCATATTAAGAAATCTATATGATTTATCATACTTTGCTTCTGTAAGCTCATATCCTTCTGGTATATAAGTTACATAAAACATAGGCATTTTCAATTCCTCACGAATCTGTTCATATGCCGTTTCTAACGAAGAAGTATCAAACCAAATTTCATATGTTTCTTTTTCTTCCACCATAGTTTCTTCCATCGTTCCAAAGGTCACCACATTTTTGTCTTCAAATTCAAATACTCCTTCTACAACCTCCTTTATCCCATCTCCTTGCACTGCTACCAGACTCCGATCCACGCCTACCAAAGTAACCAGTGCAATTCCTGCTGCAATAGACAGATTTCTCATTCTCTTTCTGCTGCGTTTGCACTGTTCTTTTTCCAAGGTTTCATCGATGGTCTTCCGAAAATCATAATCCCATATCTGGGGAATTTGATATTCATGAGTTTCTTTGTCTTTTTCCATTTCCTTCATCATTTCTTCGAAATTCTCTTCCAGATATCTAAAATCTTCATCTTCCGTTACAATATTCTTCTTACTCATCCATGCCACCTTCTTTCATATACTTTTCTAGTTTCTTTCTTACTCTGTAACGTTTACAGACGTCTGCATTACTGCGGGTACTTTTTTCTCCCGATGTTGGAAGCTCCAAATACTCGCTTACCAATAGTTGCTTTTCTTTTGCCGATAATTTTTCAAGAACACCTGCTGCTGCAATTCTTTGCAAAGCTGCTTCCTCTGCGGATTCAAAACATGAAAATTCTCCAAAAGACCCTTGAACCTTTTCTTCCAGTTTTTCGTCTTTGGAATTTGAACGGATTAATGATACTACTTTGCTTTTAGCTACCGTTACCAGCCACGCCCATTGCGCCGCCTCAGTCCGCTCACTAAGCATGGTAATATACTCACACATTTCTGCCCAGGTGGCTTGCATTACATCATGAATATTTTCTTCTCCCAGCCAACTGTAATGTCTCCGCAAATACCATAGGATCCTTTCCACATTGTTCTCGTAAATTTTCTGGCATAGCTTTTGTTCTTTTTTCTTCATATACCTTATCCTCCTTCAGTATAAGTGTACATGAAAATTCGCAAATTCTTACTCCACACAGAGTACGCCAAAAAATAGTTTAGAGTATTTTACAGCTTTACCCTCATTTCTCCTCTCCTGTGATTGTTTTTTACCGATTTTTTCAAAAAAATCGACATATTTCCGTTCAAAATAATTTTACATACTACATAAAACGACTTCAAGTTCAGCCCTTCTCTATATTTGCAAAGAAATCGACATTTTACCACCCAATCCGCCATTTTATAAAAATACTTTTATTTTCCTGCATTTCTGAATTCCAACGGAGTCTGACCAGTCTGTTTTTTAAATGCCTCAATAAACAGACTGCTTCCTGAAAATCCTGTAAGATTTCCTATTTCTCCAACAGTTCGTTCCGTTGAAAGCAATAAAAGCTTGGCCTTACCAACACGTACCTGCAGCAAATATTGATGCGGTGTCATTCCCGTCCATTTTCCAAATAATTTAATCAAATAAAATTTACTCACTCCACATATTACTCCCAACTTTTCCAATGAAATAGCTTCTTGAAAATGTGTCTGCATATAATCTTGTGCCAAATTCACAATCTGCTCCCCACTATCCAAAACAGGAGTCACCTTCTCCTCACCATGAATTCCACTTTCATACAAAAAATGTGACAAACACTGGGAAATCTCCATTTTCTGAAATATAGTAGGATGAACTGACAAATATTTCATTTTTTCAAAAAATCCAACTACTTCATCTATTTTTACCGGCTGCAAAATCATTCCCCGCCTATAAAAATAATCTGCAAAACTACAGGGAGAACGATCAAAATAATGCATCCAGATAAATTTCCATTTTCCCCCTTTTTTTGTCGCATAGCGATGCGCATACTTTCCATCCAGTAAAATCATATGTCCTACAGGCAAAATCCCCTGATAATCTCTGTATTCTATCTGCCCGCATCCGGAACAAGTATATAACAGCAATGAAAATGGACTGGAATCTCTGTATGTGTAATATGTATCTTCACACTCATAAATTCCTCCCATATCTACCGCATATGGAAATTCTTCCCCTTTGCCTGTGCCGGCAACTGAAAAAGAATCTAAACTTTTTGATTCGCTTAAATCATATTTTTCTATCATAGTACAATTTTCCTTTATTTTTTGACAATTTTCTGTATTGAATCCATACCTATCTGTGACTATTATAAAAGAAAACAGCAATTTTCCAACTATATTCAAGGAGGAATCTTATGAATCATCGAGAACGTGTAAAAGCAATTTTTCATTATCAGCCATATGACCGTATCCCTGTAGTTCATTTTGGTTACTGGAACGAAACACTGGAAAAATGGTATCACCAGGGACATATTACAAGAGCCGAATACCTTTGCTGGAGTGACGGAAATGAATATGATGACAGCATCACAAAAAAATTAGGGTTTGATTTCAACTGGTTTACCTGTTTTTCCCCTAACACTTGTCTGTACCCTGCTTTTGAATCAAAAGATATGGGACCCTATCCCACTGGCGGACGAATGATTCAAAACAGCGATGGAGTAATTGTTTTGCAAAAAGATGACGCCGGGTCTATTCCCGCGGAAATCAATCACACACTTCAGGACAGAGAATCCTGGGAAAAAGAATATAAATGGCGGCTGCAATTTAAACCAGAACGAATATCTGAAAAATACTATCACGAAATAAAAGCTTCCCATCCAGACATTCCTATAGGGCTGCATTGCGGAAGTCTCTTTGGAAAAATAAGAGATATTATGGGCGTGGAAGGAATCAGTTATCTATACGCCGATGACGAGGACTTATATGATGAGATTATTGATACGGTGGGAGAGCTTTGTTATCAGACTGCAGAATATGTATTAAAACAGGGATGGACTTTCGATTTTGCTCACTTTTGGGAAGATATCTGTTTCAAAAACGGCCCTCTCGTTATTCCTGATGTATTTTATGAGAAAGTAGGACCACACTATCAGAAAATTACATCTTTGCTCAATAACTATGGCATTGATATTATTTCTCTGGATTGTGATGGAGTAATCGATTCATTGATCCCAACCTGGATTGATCACGGCGTAAACACCATGTTTCCCATTGAAGTAGGAACCTGGAACGCCAGTATAGCTCCCTGGAGAAAAAAATACGGAAATAAAATCCGAGGCGTCGGCGGCATGAACAAAAATGTCTTCTCCCTCGATAGAGAAGCTATAGATGTGGAAATCAATCGCTTAAAATCACTGATTTCACTGGGCGGTTACATTCCCTGTCCCGATCACCGGATCGCGCCGGATGCCGAATGGGATAATGTAAAATACTATTGTGAACAGATGCATAAACTGTGATTTTCGCTCAAAAAATATACATTTATAGAAGTTCAAATGAACATTACAAAGGAAATTTTGAAACGTGCAGCAGCACATGATATTGCTGAATATCTTCTCTATGAGAAATAGCAAAGCCACAGAAGTTTACATAACATTCATACTAAAAAAGGATTGCCGATATGCTATGAGTGGCACAAATCACCTATTCACAATATGAACGTAAAAAAGGCCCATGCCGATTAATGTTATATTCATACTCAGAGAGAGTTCACACGTCTGAATTCTCTCTTTTATTTCCAAATTTTAAGCATCAGGTTTTTGATTGATGTTTATAGAATTATATGATACACTGGCTTCACGGAAAGTCAGAACATATAAAAGGCGGCCTACCCTCCACCTCGGAGGGGCTAACCCTCCAGACAAAAGAGAGGAGGGCGATGCCAATGGTTACATATGCTGATTTATTTCAGTTTTGTTTACTCATTGTTGCTCTTGTTGGTCTATGTTACGAGATCTTCAAGAATAAAAAATAGCCGCCCACTACTGCGAATAGTGAACGGCTAATGCTGTAAAGCTTAAGTTTTTCATTGTCGAGGGTAGGTCATGTGTTTCTGACTTTCCCTTTTTCTATTCTCAATATAGCATATTCATCTATATAAAGCAAGAAATTTTAAAAGCACATCTTTGACTTCTTATTTTTTGATATTTTTTCGACCCTTTGAAAAAAAGCCATGAAACCTATTCGGGAGTAGGCTAACGGTTCTTTGCAAGGTTCAAAAAAATTTTGTGTAACGTTTTGTGTAACGCCCTCAAAAAAGATGAAATTTAGCCACTTGCAAGAAGGTTTTCGATACATAGAAAAACACCCAAAAAACACCGGAAACCCCTATAAATAAAGGATTTTCCGGTGCCCCTGCCAAGGAGTCGAAGCGACGGGATTCGAACCCACGACCTCTGCGTCCCGAACGCAGCGCTCTACCAAACTGAGCCACGCTTCGATTGCTGTTTTTCCATCAGCAATAAATATTATATCTGACAATGTATTATTTGTCAACATGATTTTTGGTTTTCTTTATTCTTTCTGTAATTTATCCCAAAGCTCTCTCAAAACAGTAGGAACATGGCTTTTTGCAAAATACTCACCGGCTTTTCTTCAAAAACTGGTGAGTATTTTTATAAAAAATGAAATCTATGTACTTTTCACTTTCAAGCCTTATCAGGTCAATCCACCTGATAAACATCTGCATATTTCAGTCCGAAGCGTAACGCTTCTGCATGGCTTCCCATAAGAATATCCACATGACCATATGCTGTACCTCTGTCCTCTACAGTGTAGATAGTTCCATTAATGGAAAGTTTTGTTCCAAAGGGAACTCCACCCATGGCAATTGTACGACCTGGTGTGGGGGCTGCCCCACTGGCAGTTCCACCGCCCGCCCATTTACCGCAGCAGATTGAGCATGTACAATATGCTGTCAACTTAAATCGTCCTAAATATTTTCCCTGAGAAGAATCAATCGTCGGTTCATTTTCCTCCTCTTTTGATGAAGAAGAATTATTATTTTCCGTACCGGAAGACTGCTGGTTTCCTGTACTCTGGGACGGTTTCTGTGTTGGTTTCTGTGTTGGCTTCTGCGCAGGTTTTGCAGTTGACTGCTGTGCCTGTGCTTCTTTTTCTGCGGCTGCCTTTCTGGCCGCTTCTTCCGCCGCTGCTTTTTCTTCTGCCGCTTTCTTAGCTGCCGCCTCTTCTGCTGCCTTCTGCGCCGCCAGACGAGCCGCTGCTTCTTCCTCTTTTGCCTGTCTCAACAGATTGTTGATCTCATCCTCCTGTTGAGAAATCATACTCAAAAGTGTATTTTCTTCTGATTCCTGATTCTGGATATCTGTCTGATACTCCTGAATCTGATTATATGTAGCAGCCACCAGTTCTTCTACTGCCGCCTGTTTATCAGCGCTTTCCTGCTGAAGGGCAACAATTTCATCTTTTTCTCTGGCAACTTCCTGTTCTTTTGTTTCTATCTCTTCTTTTGTTTTTTTATAGTTTTCCAGTTGTTCCCGATCATATTCGGTCATTTTAGAAATGTTATCTGCCTGATTCAAAAAATCCGCAATACTCTCAGACTGAAACAATAACGCCGCATAATCATTTGCAGAGTTTTCATACATATAACGAATGCGAAGTTTCATATCTTCATACTGCTGTTCTTCATCGGCCTTTGCCTGTTCCAATTCTTCCTGAAGTTCTGTCAGTTCCGCCTGTTTCGCATCATAATCTTTCTGAAGCTTTTCCAGACTAACCTTGAGATCATTCAACTGAACATTCAGCTCCTGCAAATAACTCTCTGACTCTCCCTTTTTCCCTTCCAATTCCTCAATTTTTTCCTGGGTCTGCTGCAGGCTTGTCTGATTCTGCTGCTGCTTCGCCTTGGCATCTGAGATTTTCTCCTGGGTAGTGGCTCCATAAGAAAACACACTTTCCATTACCAGAAAAGCAGAAAGTATAATGCCTGTAATCGCTCTTTTTCTCATTATAAAATTCCTCTCATTTCTCAGGTAATATCTATTATATCACAGAACCTTTCATATGTGAAGAATCTTTTTTAATAACTCGTAATACTTGCGTAATATTTGTGTCACTATTCTCAGTAACATCTCTTTCATTTTTATCCAGCTTATATCTCTTTCCCATATCTTAACCGTGTAATCTCCATCCGGAAGCATACTTGTTTTTCAAAACCCCATTGACCAGTTTCCCCCATCCCAGCGAAAATCCTTCCACACATACAAGAATCCACCCTTTATCTCTTGACGCTTCTTGCTGTTCCACCAAAATGGTTTCTCCCTTCAGATACCGCTGAATCCTCTCATCATTTATTTTCAACGACAAAATTCCCGCATAATCTGCGCTTTTCAACACCATCGCCAATTGCTGAGACGGCTCAAACCTGTCTTTTTTCAGTTCTCCCATATATAAGCCATTTCTAAGAAAATGAATTCCTCCCAGCTTCTCCGGCAGTTCCGGAACCTGATATACTTTTTCTCCTCGAATTTCCGTCCGCTCCCAATCCGGTTTCCACTGACAATCCGCAAAGAATTTTTCAAGTACCTGTCTGCTTTTTTTATCAATTCTCGGGCATTTTCCCAATTTCAGATATACAGATTCGCTGTTCTCCGATTTTTTCAGCAATGCAAGGAAATGACCTTCTCCCTTCATTTTGTGTGGCCAGATCCGGACACATTTTTTCAACTGAGGATCTCCATTTCCCCAGGATGGATTTCCCTGAGAAAATCCCTCATATGGCTCTATCTCCAAAAGTTCCATTTCCGGATAATTTTCCAAAAGCCAGGAAATGCTTCCCTCATTTTCCACCGGCGCAAAGGTACAGGTAGAATATAAAAGCATTCCGCCGGGACGGAGCATTTTCACACCATTCATCAAAATATCTCTCTGAAGTTTTGCAAAATATTCCGGTCTTTCCGGCTCCCATGTTTTTATCACCGCCGGATCTTTCCGAAACATTCCTTCCCCGGAACAGGGCGCATCAATCAATACCTTATCAAAAAATCCTTCAAACCTTTCTGCCAGATTCCCCGGAATTTCATTTGTAACAAAGGCATTTTCTATTCCAAATATTTCAAGATTTTTCAATAGCGCTTTTGCCCGGGAATTACTGATGTCATTTGCCACCAGCACCCCTTTTCCCTTAAGGGCTGCTCCCAAAGCTGTAGCCTTCCCTCCCGGAGCCGCACAAAGGTCTAACACCCGCTCTCCCGGCAGCACCTCCAGTCTGGATGCAGGCGTCATAGCGCTGGGTTCCTGAAGATAATAAAGTCCCGCTGTATAGAAAGGATGACGCGCCGGCTGGTCTGTTTCCTGATAAAAACATCCATTTGTTGTCCAAGGGATAGGCTGAAGATGAAATTCCTCCATCTGCCCCAATTCTTCTCTGGTGATTTTTAACGGATTCACACGCAAACCATACTGCCGCACATTTTCATAGCTTTTCAGATAGGCTTCAAATTCATCTCCCAACATTTCCCGCATTCTCTCTTCAAAAACTTTCGGCAATTCCTGACCCATAATTTCCTCCCAACACTCTAAAAACAACGCTTCGATATATTTCTGCCATATCATAGCATAAATCTATCCGATATTTCAACGTGAAAAAAGCGGCAACCCCCCAGTCGCCGCTTTCCTCACGTTACCCCATATATATGACAATTGGTTACGCTTCTTCCGCAACAGCATCTTCTGCCATCACTTCATCATATTTTTCCAAAATAATATTTTGAATTCGTTCCCGTGTATCCGAATTAATCGGATGTGCAATGTCTCTATATTCTCCATCTGTTGCTTTTCTGCTTGGCATAGCGATAAATAATCCTTTTTCGCCTTCAATCACCTTAATATCATGTACCACGAATTCCTCATCTATCGTGATAGAAACAACAGCTTTCATCTTACCTTCTTTCGCCACTTTCCGTACTCTTACATCAGTAATATTCATAATATTGCCCCTTTCATATGCCTTCCTTTAAAGCACCTGCTGCCAATGATCAGAGAGCGTAACGCTCATTTTTTTCAACAACCACTTTAATTTCATCTTCACCGCAATGATAGGAGTTTGCCCGGATTGTATCGCGGCTTTCCACAATACAATTTTCAATATGGGTATTATCTCCCAGATATACATCATTGAGGATAATAGAATTCTTAATGACACAGTTGTTGCCCACATAAACTTTTTTGAACAAGATAGAATTCTCTACCTGTCCGTTGATTATGCAGCCGCTGGCCACAAGGCTGTTTTTCACTTCACTGCCAGGATTATATTTTGCCGGGGGCAAATCATCAATCTTAGATTGAATAGAAGGATACTGATGGAAGAAGTAATCACGAACTTCCGGTTTCAGGAAATCCATATTTGTCTTATAATAAGATTCCACTGTAGATATATTACTCCAGTAATTATCAATCTTATATCCATATATTCTTTTCAGATTCTTATAGCGAATCAGAATATCTTTTACAAAGTCATGACGATCTTCCTGTGCGCACCGCTCAATCATCTCGATCAACTGACGGCGACGGATTACATAAATACCTGTAGATACCGTATGAGAAGTGGAAACCATAGGTTTCTCTTCAAATTCTTCAATACGATAATCTTCGTTCATTTTCAGAACACCAAAACGGGTAACTTCTTCATCATCGTCCATTTCTTTACATACGATAGTAACATCGGCACGTTTCGCAATGTGGTATTCCAATACTTTATTGTAATCCAATTTGTAGATACCATCACCGGAAGCGATTACCACATAAGGCTCGTGGCTCTTCTTCAGGAAATCAAGATTCTGATAAATAGCATCTGCTGTACCCTGATACCAAAAACTGTTATCAGGTGTTATGGTAGGAGTGAATACAAACAGACCCCCCTGTTTTCTTCCAAAATCCCACCATTTGGATGAGCTGAGATGCTCATTCAAAGATCTTGCGTTATACTGTGTCAATACAGCGACTTTTGAAATATGAGAGTTGGCCATGTTGCTCAGTGCAAAGTCAATACTTCTGTAACTTCCTGCAACAGGCATGGCTGCGATAGCTCTTTTATGTGATAATTCTCTCATTTTGTTGTTATTGCCGCCAGCTAAAATAATTCCCAATGCTCTCATTCTATTCACCGTCCTTCTTTACAATTGCACCACCGCTGACCAGTTCCCCATCCGGATAATCCTCCAGGGTAGTCTCTCCACTGATGGCTGTATTCTTTCCAATCTTCACATTGGACGGAATCACTGTATTTTCCGCGATTGTAACAAGACCAAATCCATAAACCGCAGGTTTCAGTACGTTAGGAGCTTCTTCTCCAACACCCATTACAACGTTCTCTCCAACTGTAACATTTTCCGCAATAATAGATTTGTCAACCTGAGCGCCTTCACCGATTACAGATTCTTTCATAATAATAGAATCACGGATCACTGCGCCTTTTTTAATGGTAACACCTGCACCAATAACTGAATTATGTACTTCTCCATAAATCTCAGCGCCATCACTGATAATGCTTCGATCAACGACAGCTTCACTGGAAATATACTGAGGACGAATAATATCCCCTTTTGTATAAATCTTCCAGAATTCTTCATACAGATTAAATTCCGGAATAATATCGATCAATTCCATATTTGCTTCCCAGTAAGAACCTAATGTTCCTACGTCTTTCCAATAACCATTGAATTCGTAAGCATATAAGGATTTTCCATTATCTCTGCAATAAGGCAAAATATGTTTACCAAAATCGCAGTTTGGCTGATCTTTCAGCGCAAGCAGAGATTCTTTCAATGCTGGCCATGAGAAAATGTAAATACCCATGGAAGCCAGATTACTGCGGGGATGCTCCGGTTTTTCTTCAAACTCAGTGATCCGTCCGTTACCGTCTGTGATCATAACACCAAAACGGCTGGCTTCTTCAATAGGAACCGGCATACAAGCGATTGTAACATCTGCCTTATTAGCCTTGTGGTAATCCAGCATAACTTCGTAATCCATCTTATAAATATGATCTCCTGAAAGAATCAATACATAGTCCGGATTATAGGTCTCCATATATGCCATATTCTGGAAAATAGCATTAGCTGTACCTGTGTACCAGTCGCTGTTACCGCTTTTTTCATAGGGGGGAAGTACGGTAACACCGCCCACGTTTCTGTCCAAATCCCACGGAATACCAATTCCGATGTGAGTATTCAAACGAAGGGGCTGATACTGCGTTAAAACGCCTACCGTGTCAATTCCCGAATTAATACAGTTGCTCAGAGGAAAATCAATAATACGATACTTTCCACCAAATGCTACCGCGGGTTTGGCCACCTTCTCGGTGAGGACACCCAGACGGCTTCCTTGTCCACCTGCCAATAGCATTGCAATCATTTCTTTCTTAATCATGGTATCACCTCTTGTCATATATGATTAAAAATTATAACACACTTTTTCAAAATAGTGAACATCTTTTACATATTTTTATCATAATTTTTCATCTTTTTATCACTTTTATACAACATCAATCGTTTGATTTTTTTGTTATTTCTCCACACTTCTACACAATTCCTCATATTCTTCCAAAATATTACAGTAAACTTCTACTTTTCTCACTTTTTCCTTCTCTTTTCTTTTTCATATTTCATCATATTTTATAATACTTACTTTTTCTCCATAATCAGATTCTTAAAAAGTTCTTTTCATTTTCCTTTTTTAAGCATATAATAAAAATGATATGATGTTAAAGTCAGAAGATATCAGACAAAAAACAAAGGAGCGTTTTATGTATACCATTGATTTTAATAAACCTGTTCACATTCATTTTATCGGCATTGGCGGAATCAGTATGAGTGGATTGGCAGAGATTCTTCTCCAGGAAGGTTTCACCATCTCCGGTTCTGATTCCAAGGAAAGTTCTCTCACAGATCATCTGACAGCCAAAGGAGCCCGGATTTTCTACGGTCAGCGCGCGTCTAATATTATAGAAGGAATTGATCTGGTCGTTTATACCGCTGCCATCCATCCTGACAATCCGGAATTTGCCTGCGCTGTTGAAAAAGGGATTCCTGTTATGACCCGGGCGGATCTTCTGGGACAGATCATGAAAAATTATCAGGTTCCTATCGCCGTATCCGGAACTCATGGAAAGACAACCACCACCTCCATGGCTTCTCATGTTCTGCTGGAAGGCGGATTTGATCCCACCATCACTGTAGGCGGTATTCTTCCCGCTATAGGTGGTAATCTTCGTGTGGGTAATTCCGAAACATTTATCACAGAGGCCTGCGAATATACCAACAGTTTTCTGAGTTTCTTTCCAAAAATCAGTATCATATTAAATATAGATGCGGATCATCTGGATTTTTTCAAAGATATTGATGATATTCGCCATTCTTTCCGGCTTTTTGCCGAGAAACTTCCCTCCGACGGCACTTTGATCATCAACAGCGATACACCCGCCTATGAGATGATCATCAAAGATCTTCCCTGCGAGGTGATCACCTACGGTCTGGAACATCCTGCAGAATATACTGCAGAAGATATTACTTATAATGAACTGGGACATCCTTCTTTCGTATGCAGAAGAAATAACGAGGTAATCGGCACATTTACCCTTTCAGTTCCCGGCCTTCATAATGTATCCAATGCTCTGGCTGTCATCGCCCTTGGTGTAAAGTTACATATGAATCCGGAAGCTATTCAGACGGGTATTCGCCAATTTACCGGTACAGACCGTCGTTTCCAATACAAAGGAAAGATTCAGGATGTGACCATTATTGACGACTACGCCCATCATCCCACAGAGATCAAAGCGACTCTGACTGCGGCGAAGAAATACCCTCACAAAACAACCTGGTGTGTTTTCCAGCCTCATACATACACAAGAACTAAGGCCCTGCTCCAGGATTTTGCACAGGCGCTGACCCTGGCAGATCATGTGGTATTAGCCGATATCTATGCCGCCCGTGAAAAAAATACTATCGGTATTTCTTCCCGGGATCTGCAGGAATGTATCCTGAAACTGGGAACTCCCTGTGAATATTTCCCATCTTTTGATGAGATTGAAAATTATTTATTAGAAAATTGTATCCCCGGTGATTTGTTGATAACTATGGGTGCCGGAGATGTGGTAAAAATAGGAGAAAATCTTCTGGGTAATTAAGTTATCCACATTATCCACACGTTTATACACATTATAGGTAAAAAAACGTGTGGATTTTTTTGTGTATAATCTTGTTTACATAAAATTATTTTTTATTTCCCTATAATACCCGATTATTTCCTATTTATCGACAAAATTCGGTTTACAAATAACTTTATGGAAAACTTATCCTCCACATTATCCACATTATCCACATTTTTCCTCACTTTTCCCCTGAATGCGTTTTACTTAAAATGTCTATTTGCTTTCTGTTTTGGATATGTTATAATGCACCTGTAAACCTCTGGAAATATGTTTCTACATTATTTCTTCAATCTAAAAAAGCAGGTGTATCATGCAATTATCTTTACATAATGGCAGCTCCAGTGGAGTTACCATAATCTCAAACATATTTATTGATTACTACATGCCCCATTCTAACGGGGAATTTGTTAAGATCTATCTTTATCTGCTTCGCTGTCTGAAAGGTGGACAAAGCCATCTGGATCTGGCTTCCGTAGCAGATGTTTTCAACTGTACAGAAACCGATATTCTGCGTACTTTACGTTATTGGGAATCTCAGAAACTGGTGGTCCTTTCCGGCAAAAGCAGTCAGACTTCCATTGATTTTCTGGAGCCTATGATCCCGACAGGCGCTTCTGTTCCTTTAGCAGAACGTCCTCCTGTTGTCCTTACAGAGAAATCCGCAGATACTTCTTCCTTACCGGAAGCAGCCTCTGCTCTGGAACCTGATCCTGATACAAAGAAACAGAAAACAGATGAACCTTCTCCTGCCAATTCCCCAAAAGTCACCAGACCAAGCGCGGACCGGCTGCGGGAACTCCGGGAGAATGAGGAAGTACGACAGATGCTCTTTATCGCTGAACAGTACCTGGGAACAACTCTCTCCCGAACAGTGACGGATGAACTTCTATATATTTATGAGAGCCTACATTTTTCTGTAGATCTGATCGATTACCTTATCGAATACTGTGTGTCAAAAGGAAGTAAAGACATTCATTATATAAAGAAAGTGGCTTTTAGCTGGTATGAAAATGGTATTGATACAGTCACAAAAGCCAAACAGGAAACTACTACCTACCATCGAAATTATTTCACCATACTGAAGGCTTTTGGGATTACCAACCGTAACCCCATTCCTTCAGAAGTAAATACTATCAATCACTGGATGAATGATTATGGATTTACCATGGATATTCTCACAGAAGCCTGCGCCCGTACAGTGGCATCCACAGGGAAGGCTAATTTCCGATATGCCGACAAGATCCTTGCCGGATGGAAAGAAAAAGGAGTACGGCACCTTACCGATATCCAGGCGCTGGATACTCTTCACCGTCAGCTTCAGGCAGACAGAGAATTACAAAGTTCCAGAAAGAAATCCTCTGCTTCCAGTAATTTCAATAATTTCCAGCAAAGGGATTATAACTATGCCGAACTGGAAAACCAGTTGTTAAAGTAAAGGAGGCATACTGTGGCACTGAGAAACAGCCAATACGACGCACTGATGCGTTATTATCAGAAGCTGCAGCTTCGCAACAAACACGATCAGGACGAGCGCATCGCAAAAGCATACGCAAAAATCCCCCGTCTTCCTCAGATTGACAGAGAGATTGCTTCTCTGAGCATAAAAAAAGCCCGTCTCCTTCTGGGGGAAGATAGCGGACAGGATTTTGACCTGGCAGAAACTATCCGGCAGCTTTCCAGAGAACGGGAAGATCTGCTGGTGTCTAACGGATTTCCTCAGGATTATCTGAAAATGCAGTATACCTGCCCTCTCTGTCAGGATACCGGCTATGTAAATAATGAAAAATGTATCTGTTTTAAAAAAGCAATCAGCGAGCATCTGTATACCCAGTCCAATATCCGGGAATTACTTGAAAGAACAAGTTTTCAAAACTTTTCTCTGGATTACTATTCTGATGATATGATCAGTGAGTCCACCGGTCTTACCGCCAGAGAAACTGCCCGCAGAGCGCTTTTACAAACCCAGGAATTTATCCGAGATTTTGATAAAACTTTCCAGAATCTTTTTCTGTACGGCGATACAGGAGTTGGAAAAACTTTTTTGTCCTGCTGCGCAGCCAAAGAACTTCTGGATACTACTCACAGTGTAATTTATTATTCTGCCTTTGATCTTTTCGAGGTCTTTGCCGAAAAAACTTTTTCCAATTCCGAAGAATCACAAGGCAAAAACGATTATATCCTGGATTGTGATCTTTTGATCATTGACGATCTGGGAACAGAACTTACCAACCGTTTTGTTGCTTCCCAATTCTTTCTGTGTATCAACGAAAGAATTTTGCGAAAGAAATCAACAATTATTTCCACAAACCTGACACTTGGAAATTTTATGGAACGATATTCAGAACGGGTATTTTCCAGAGTTTCCAGCAATTACACCATGATCAAGCTTATTGGCAACGACATCCGCATCCAGAAAAAATTATTAGGAGGAAACTAACATGACTCAAAAAAACACATATGATCTGCAAAAGCTCCCTGTTGGACGTCTTGGTATTCTCTCTCCCTACAGTTGTGCTGAATTAGGGGCAAAGGTAGATAACTACCTGGTACAGTGGCGTAAAGGTAAATTAGACCAGCAGCATACCGCCATCGCTTTTGAAGGCTATGAAAGAGATACCTACCTGGTAAAATCCGAATTGCCACGTTTTGGCTCCGGTGAAGGAAAAGGAATTATTCTGGAATCCGTCCGGGGTGATGACCTGTACATCCTCGTAGACGTATGTAATTACAGTCTTACCTATTCTCTCAGCGGACAGATTAACCATATGTCTCCTGACGATCATTTCCAGAACCTGAAAAGAATTATTGCTGCAGTAGCAGGAAAAGCCCGCCGTATCAATGTGATCATGCCATTCCTCTACGAAAGCCGCCAGCACAGACGTACCGGACGGGAATCTCTCGACTGCGCTCTGGCTCTTCAGGAACTGGTCAATATGGGTGTGGAAAATATTATCACCTTTGATGCCCATGATCCCCGTATTCAGAACGCTATTCCTCTTCATGGATTTGAAACAGTACAGCCCTCCTACCAGTTTATTAAAAACCTGCTGAGAAATCAGCCGGATCTTCAGATTGATAAAGACCACCTTATGGTGATCAGTCCGGATGAAGGCGGTATGGGAAGAGCTATTTATCTGGCAAATAACCTGGGAGTAGATATGGGTATGTTCTACAAACGACGTGATTATTCCACCATCGTTGACGGACGTAATCCTATTGTTGCCCATGAATTTTTGGGCGCTGATGTAAAAGGCAAAGATATGATCATCATTGACGATATGATTTCTTCCGGTGACAGTATGCTGGAAGTAGCACAGCTTCTGAAAGCCCGGGGCGCCAGAAAGATTTTCATGTGCGCAACCTTTGGTCTTTTTACCAACGGACTTTCCAAGTTCGACAAAGGTTTTGAGGAAGGTATGTTTGACCGGATTCTGACTACAAACTTAATTTATCAGACACCGGATCTGTTGAGCCGTCCATATTATGTAAACTGTGATATGAGTAAATACATTGCTCTTATCATTGATACTCTGAACCATGACGGTTCCATCAGTAAACTTCTGAATCCGGTGGAGCGAATCCAGAAGGTACTCACCAAATTCCGTAATCACGAAAAAATCTGATATATTCCATAAAGCAAGGGAGACTGATACCGAATCAGCCTCCCTTATTTTATCTTTCCAACTGGCGCAGCAGAGCAATTTCTTTTGCATACCCCTCCAGTTCATTAGGTGTCTCCAAATAAATGGGAATCCCCCGTAACAGAGGATGGTTGATGATTCTTTCAAAGGCATCCACCCCCAAAGAACCTTCCCCGATTTTCTCATGTCTGTCTTTATGACTACCGAAAGGATTCTTGCTGTCATTCATATGAATCGCTTTCAGCTTGTCCAACCCGATGATTTTATCAAATTGTTCCAACACTTCATCCAAATGGTTTACAATATCATATTCTCCATCATACACATGACAGGTATCCAGGCAGACTCCCATATGACTTTTCAGTTCTACCCGGTCTAAAATCGCCTGAAGTTCTTCGAAACTTCTTCCCACCTCTGTACCTTTTCCTGCCATAGTCTCCAACAATACCGTAGTGGTCTGTTCTTCCTTCAATATCTGATTCAGTGTTTCGCTGATCATCCGGATTCCCTCTTTGGCACCTTGTCCCACGTGGCTTCCCGGATGGAAATTATAACAATTTCCCGGAATATATTCCATCCGCTTCAGATCGTCTTCCATAGTCATCAGAGCAAATTCGCGGGTCTTCTCTTCCTTTGAACAGGGATTCAGCGTATAAGGCGCATGGGCCAGGATCTGTCCAATTCCATGTTCTCTGGAAAATACCAGAAATGCCTCCACATCTTTTTCATCAATTTCTTTTGCCTTACTTCCTCTTGGATTCCTTGTAAAAAACTGGAAGGTATTTGCCCCTATTTTTACAGCCTCTTTTCCCATATGCAAAAAGCCTTTGGAAGAAGACAAATGGCATCCTATTCTCAACATAGATTTTCCTCCATATAAATTCTGTTTATTCTGATTCCCATCTCCTCCAGAAGTTCCATTTCTCTTCGGTGACAGGTAAAAATCAGTACCTGACTTTCCTGTTTTGCAAGCCAAATCAATGTCTGCTTCAGCCTTCCTTCATCATACATGGCAAATACATCATCCAACAGTACGGGCATCGGTTCTTCGCACAATACCTGGCTGGCTGCCATTCGCAGCGCAAAATAAACCTGTTCTATCGTTCCCCTGCTAAGTTGGTAAACAGGAACCTGTCTGTTCTGCTCATAAATACTGATTTTCATTTCTTCATCCAGAAAGATACGGGTATATTTTCCCTCTGTAATTTCTCTCAAAATCTCTTCCATTCGTTTTTGAAGACGATAACCGATCCTTTTCTTCATCCCTGCAGACAATTCGTTCAATCTTTCCAGCGCCAGATCCAGACTGGCTATTTCCTCTTCACAGGAACCGATTTCTTCTGAAAATCCATCCATCTCTCTGAGATTTTCCATGAGATTGTTCAGCATAATATTTTTTTCTTCTTGCTGTCCCTCCAAAGCCTCTATCTGCCCCTGAAAGCGGGCAATTTCTTTATCTCTATCCTGTATTTTCTCCTGGAGATGTGATTCCGGTTTTTCTTCTTTCTTTTGTGTTTCAGATACTCCCGGAGATTTTTTCTTTATCCCCGGATAAAACAGAAAAATCCCGCCAAAAATAACAGACACAGCTCCCACTATCCAGTTTCCGCTAAAAAAGGCTGCTCCTGCCAGCAATAACAGGAAAATCCCTGCCAGATACCAGACAAAAGAAAGGCTTTTCCTTTTCTTCTCTTGCTCTGCCTCTCTTCTGTCTGTAGCTGTTTCTTCCCTCTTGTTTACCTCATTCCCGCTTCTTTGTACGGATTGTTCCTCCATCAGGCCGGATTTCTCTTCTTCTGCTTTCCGCTGCTGTTCTTTCAGCTTTTTCATCTCATCCTGCAGGTACTCTATCTGATTTTCCTGCTGTTGACGCTGCTGCTTCCTGCGAATTTCCAGATTTTTCTTTTTTCCGTCCCATTCCCGCCGCTTCTGTTTCAGATACTGAACCGCCCGCTGCACATCCACATCCCCGGAACCTCCGTTTTCATAGTTGGCCATATAATTTTGCAGTTCCCGCACCATTCCCTCATCCGTCTCACTGCGAAGCTGTCCTATCGATACCGTATTATCATAAATACTCTCACTGATATCTCCCAAAAGCATCTGCAAATCTCCCTGCACAACAGATAATTCTTCTCCATCTGTTTTACAGATCAGTTCCGTTCTCACGTCTTTTTTATAAAAATTTCTGTGAATCCGAAAATCTTTTTCTCCCACAGAAAATTCCAGGCTTCCTGCAAAATCCACAGGACGATCCCAGGGTTCATACCGGGTATATGGGTCATTTTTCGATGCTCTGCCCCGGTATCTGGGCAATCCAAAAAACATTCCCCGGATAAAACTGTGAAGTGTGGATTTTCCGCTTTCATTGGGACCATAGATCACATTAATTCCCGGTTCCAAAAAAATTTCCCGGTTTTTTAATTTTCCAAACTGTTGTATCTGTATCTTTTTTATTTTCATAATTCCGGCTCCATCAAAGCCTGAAGACCATAATACAGGGCTTTCTGTTCCACAGCTCCCTCTTTTCCGTCAAAGCTTCTGATATATTCTCCAATCAACGTTCCCTCCTGCTGCTTTTTCAACTTATCCAGATCATAACAGGGGCGGGTATCGTCTTTTATTTCCACCACATTTCCCAGTCGGTACAGCGGCTCCTTTTCAAATTCCATGTCCGGATTCCGAAATCCTTTCAGATGAATCAGATAAATATTTTTTCTGCCCTTCTGTTCAATGGCTTCCCCTATCTTCTGTTCCAGTCCTAACTGAGTTGTTGCTGAATGTATGGTAATTTCCAGAGGCAGATAGGCTCTTGATGCTATCGGTACAAAACCGGTCTGAATCTTCACCGATACGCCTCCCGCCCATTCTCCTCCTGTTATCTGACCGTAGATCAGCCCTCTGGGACCCACATCATTCTTCTCCAGTGGTTCCAGACTGCCTGCATATGCCATACGATCAGGAATTATTACCTGTGGCTTATGGATATGCCCCAGAGCCACATAAGTAAATCCGCCAGCAATTTCTTTTCCAAAAGGAATGTGTTTTTCATCCCCTCCATGAGCCAGCAAAATATGATACCCGGGCTTTCCGTTGGGTCGGATGGAATCATATAATCTTTCTGTAATCTCTCTTTGTTCATAGCTCAAACCATACACCCAGGTATGGAGCCGGGACAAATAAAGTATTTCCGGCTGTCCGGAAAAGAAACCGTGTACATTTTCTCCCCATTGGATTTTCCTGTAGGCAGAATCTTCCTTCATATAATCATGGTTTCCTGCCATCCATACCACCTGAGTCTCAGGAATCTCCGAAAACAGATAATTAATCTCCCGCAATTGCCGCAATAACGGTTGTCTGTGAAATAAATCCCCGGCGATCAGTAAAAGATCAATTTTCTCTTTTTTGACCAGTCCAACCACCTTTTGAAAGGTCTCCCAGATTTCTTTTTCCCTGGAAGCACTCCAGGGGCAGCCCGAATCCGGAACTGCCCCCAAATGAACATCTGCAATATGAATAAATCGCATAAAAACTCCTATAAGTCACAATTGTTAACTGTACGTGGAAATGGAATTACGTCACGGATATTACTCATACCTGTCAGGTACATCACGCAACGCTCAAATCCCAGTCCAAAACCGGCATGACGGGTGCTTCCGTATTTTCTCAGATCCAGATAGAAGTCATAATCTTCCTTATTCAGACCCATTTCTTCCATACGGGCAACCAGTTTGTCGTAATCGTCCTCTCTCTGGCTTCCGCCGATGATCTCACCAATACCAGGAACCAGACAGTCTACAGCCGCCACAGTTTTGCCGTCTTCATTCATCTTCATATAGAATGCTTTGATATCCTTCGGATAATCTGTAACAAATACCGGACGTTTATAAATCTGCTCTGTGAGATAACGCTCATGCTCTGTCTGAAGATCGCATCCCCAGGATACTTTATATTCAAACTCATCATTATGCTGGCTGAGGATATCAATCGCTTCTGTATAAGTTACATGAGCAAATTCAGAATTTACCACATGGTTCAGACGCTCCAACAATCCTTTATCCACAAAAGAATTAAAGAACTTCATCTCTTCCGGAGCATTCTCCAATACATAACGGATGATATATTTCAGCATGGACTCTGCCAGAATCATATCATCTTCCAGATCTGCAAATGCAATCTCCGGCTCAATCATCCAAAATTCAGCCGCATGACGGGTGGTATTGGAATTCTCAGCGCGGAAAGTTGGTCCGAATGTATAAATATTACGGAATGCCTGGGCATAAGTCTCACCATTTAACTGACCGCTTACTGTCAGGTTGGTGGGTTTATTAAAGAAATCTTTGGAGAAATCCACTTTTCCATCTTCTGTCTTGGGAATATCATTCAGATCCATGGTAGTCACCTGGAACATCTCTCCTGCACCTTCACAGTCACTTCCGGTAATCAGTGGAGTATGCACATACACAAAACCTCTCTCCTGGAAAAACTTATGGATCGCATAAGCCACCAGAGAACGCACACGAAATACTGCCTGGAACGTATTGGTTCTTGCACGCAGATGGCTCACAGTTCTCAGATATTCCATACTGTGACGTTTTTTCTGCAGAGGATAATCCGGTGTAGATTCACCTTCTACCGTAATCTCAGTTGCCTGAATCTCAAACGGCTGTTTTGCCTGTGGTGTTGCCACCAGTGTTCCCTTTACAATAATCGCTGCTCCCACATTCAATTTGGAAATCTCAGCAAAATTATTCATCTGATCATGATAAACGATCTGTAATGTTTCAAAAAATGTTCCATCATGGAGCACAATAAATCCAAATGTTTTGGAGTCACGGATGCTTCGTACCCAACCTCCAACAGTAATCTCTTTATCCAGGAATGCTTCCCGATCCCTGTAAATCTCTCTGACAGTAGTAAGCTGCATGGTGAGCAGTCCTCCCTCTTTTCTAATATTTTGTCTGCCTCACAAAACCTGGCTACAATTTTCACCTATTGTATCACGATTTTCCAACGAGTTCAAGGCTTCCCGTCTCTACAAATCGATTCTTCCCTATTTCAGATTTTCAGGATTCAGGCATTCCAGTTCCGGAACCACAAATCTTCCATCCTTACGAACCAGCACATCATCAAAGTACATTTCTCCCCCACCGTATTCCGGTCTCTGAATCTGCACCAGATCCCAGTGAATTGCTGACTGGTTTCCGTTATAAGCATCGTCATAGCATGCTCCCGGAGTAAAATGGATAGAGCCACAGATTTTCTCATCAAAGAGAGTATCCTGCATCGGTTTTAATACATGAGGATTTACACCAATAGCAAACTCACCCACATATCTTGCCCCTTCGTCTGTATCAAACACTTTATTAATTCTCTCGGTATCATTTGCAGTAGCTTTCACGATCTTACCATTTTCAAATTCCAGACGAACATTTTCATAAACAAATCCATTATATGGAGACGGTGTGTTATATGTCAGTACACCATTGACAGATTCTCTTACCGGAGCTGTATACACCTCTCCATCCGGAATATTTGCTTCTCCTGCACAGGGAATCGCCGGAATATCCTTGATAGAAAATGTAAGATCTGTTCCCGGAGCTACCAGACGAACTTTGTCTGTACGGTTCATATATTCCACCAGATTTTCCATGGCTTTTCCCATCTTTGCATAATCAAGCGTACATACGTTATAATAAAATTCTTCAAAAGCCTCCCGGCTGGTTCCGCAAAGCTGCGCCATGGCTGAGTTCGGATAACGAAGCACTACCCAGCGGGTGTGCGCCACCCGGCGTTCATGATGTACCGGTGTGGCATAATATTTATTGTACATCGCCATATTTTCTGCCGGAACATCAGAAAGTTCTGAAACATTTTCTGAACCGCGAATACCAATATAACAGTCCATAGCATCCATTTCTTTGGAATCAATCTCTGCCATCAATTCCAACTGTTCTTTTGTGGCATGAAGCAGAATTTCTCTGTCTACACGAGGTTCTGTATAATGTACAAAAGGAATACCTTTTACCGCATATACTTCTTTAATTAACTGACGGGCAAGATCTTCTGTATCTCTTCCCACATAATGAATATAAACTTTATCATTTTCCTTTACCTTTACGGAATACTGTACCAGCCCTTTTGCCAGTTTTACAATTCTTTCATCCATCTTTTTACTCTCCTTTACTTGGTTCTCCCATACTGTCCATATATCCGATAAATACATTACCCGCTTCCCCAAAGAGACTGGTACTGTCCTGAAGTCCATAATACTTTGTCTCCTGAGTGGATGGATAATATAAAATCGTATTGAATTTGTCATATCCCACGATTACCACATTTTCTGTATTAGATACTTTGGCGATCACAGGATTTCCCTTATTCACCAGATACAAAATACTGTCAAGGCTGCATCCGGTAAGGTTCAACACGTGATATTCCTCTCCCAGCGCCTGCTGCAGGGTATTTTCATCCAGTGTTCCGGAAAGCACTGCCTCCGGTACTTCCTCCGGGTTGATCTGGTGACTGTCATCCCGGTTTCCTCTTTCCCAGACGTATTGCTGCTGACGGTTCAGCACCACACCCATCTGTTGTTCTGCCCGATTGATCGCTTCACTTACTTTCGTCCAGGTACTGTCCAGGATACCTTTCGCATACACATAATATATATTACTCTCCTGACGGATGATATCCAGATCTATCGTAGAAATTTTGTCCGTATTCACAATATTGGAATCCACAAAAAGCACATTATTGTTGGTAACACTTTTATCAAAATCCAGTCCGATTTCCGTAGCTTTCCGCTCTGTGGTAATCAGACGAATACTTACAGTCTCCTCATTTTTCTGAAGATTATTCATAATATGGGAACTGCTCACCGGTACATATGCATCATTTTCCCATTGTATCCGCTCCATCTCCACAGAACCTTCTTTCAGGTTGATTCCTTTCACCCATACCTGATCTTCATGATATTCTTTCACTACCGTTCCGTCAAACTGCTGAATCCGCACTGTAGCCATAGCAAAGGTCACATTGCCCGCACTGTCCGTCACAATATCTCCTTCATTAGCCAGTCCATAGATCAGATCCTCATTAATAAATCCCAGCGCTTTACATTTTTGTCCCTGAGGGGCCTGAATCAGATTACTGGTTCCCTCTTCCAGATTCATTACAGTAATCGATGTGGAAGCATTTTCCTGCATCTCATTCATCCAGGCCAGACTTGCCTGAGATTTTGATACCACGCAGCAATCCTGTTGGATATTCTCCTGAAGAATCGTGTAAGAATTCTTTTTGATATCAATCTGATACAGATCGTCTTCCAACATCAAATACAGGATATCATCCCGGGAAATATAAGAAAGCTGCTCCATATCATTTTTCAGATATTCATACGAAGTATTCATGGGGATAAACAACTGCTCATTGATCTGGTTCAGTTCCGCACCATAGTGATATACCGTAATTCCCACATCGCCCTCATGCACATCACGATTCATATGTCCATAAACCACAAAATCAATATCACCGGACTCTTCCACCCGGACAATCTTAATTCCATGCTTCTGAAGATTTTCCCGATCATCCAGAACATCATCTCTAAACCCGAATACCTTTGTGGTTTTATTGGCGCTTCTGTTATATGACCACAATTCTCCCGCCTGTACAAAAGCCACAATATCTGCATTTTTGTTCGACTGATACTGAACTGACTTATCTACAATTCCCAGATTGATACCGGTACTGGTCAATTTTGTATGCTCTCCGTCAAATAATTCTTCTGTTTTCCGTTCAAAATCCAACAATCGTACCCGGGACTGATCATATCTCAACCGGTAAAAATCAGATACATTATAATATTCCTTCTCTTCTTCCTCTTCCTGATCGGACAGTACATACTCCATGGAAATACTGCACGTAGTTTCATTCATATCCTTAATGACGGGAATGGCTTTCTTTTCCAGGCTCATCTCCATCTCTCCCCAGGTTACCCGGTCAAAGCTGGAATGAATATTTATCGAAGCATACGTACTGTTGGTCTGGGTTTCATCCGGTTCCAGATACGCCGTCAATTCCGAAGATGTTTCCTCACTGAGACATTTTTGATAAAAATTCTCTGCAAAATCAAGATACTCATTCAGATTACTAACTGCTCTCTGCAATATTCTTGTATAATAATAATACGTTTCTCCATCTTTCAGGTTCACATCAAAACGCAGCGTATATTCCTGATTCATCAAAATAGGAATTTCCAGTTTTATCTTTCCCCGCAGATACTCCCCGTCTTCTGTCAGACTTGAGATTCTTCCCGTTTCTACCACTGTAGTTCCATCTGCGGTAGATACCTGATAATTCACTGATTCTATCTTGCTTTCCAGAGGCTCCAGAACCATAGTCAGTTCCCTTGTTGACGGCAATGGCGTAAGCCCATTTCTCATATACTGCTGTTCCATCTCACGGGCATATCCGTACATGGGATTTATTAGTCGTTCTTCCACCTCCATATAAGCTATCGGCAAAGTTGCTTCTTCCATCTTTCTGGTTCCCACTGTTTTATCTCTGTTGATAAATGCTGCCGTAGCGCCCAGCGAGCCTAAAAACAAAAGCAGCAATACTCCCCCTTTTATCAACCCCTTCTTCATTCTTTTATTCCTCCTTCAAATAACAGCCCCTCCAACGTGGGATGCACTCCAAAAGCATCCAGACACCTTCTTAATTCTTTTCCATTTTCCTTTTTCTTTCCCGTATAGACCGCCCGGATCAGCAAATTCTTCGGCGTATGTTCCATATCAATAAACTCCAGGATCTGGGTATCATAACCGGCCTGCTCCAACATCTGCGCCCGCAGTCCGTCCGTCATCAAGGCCGCCATCCTCTCTTTCAGAATACCGTAAGAAAATATGGGCGCCAGTTCTTCATTGGAAATCTGTCCGTTCAGTTCATGCTGACAACAAGGTACTGACAAAATAACGGAAGCTCCCCAATTTACCGCCTTTGCCAGTGCAAAATCTGTTGCTGTATCACAGGCATGAAGAGTAACTACCATATCCACCTTCTTAACGCCTTCATAAGAAGCTATATCTCCCCGGTAAAAATGCAGTTTTTCATACCCGTATTTTTTACTGAGTTTGCTGCAGGTGGCAATCACATCTTCTTTCAGATCCAAACCAATAATATTTACATCATATTGTTTCAATTCGTGAAGATAATAATACATGGCAAAGGTAAGATAAGATTTACCACAGCCAAAATCCAGAATCGTTACCTCCCGATCCTTTGCCAGTCTGGGAAGAATATCTTCTATAAACTCCAGAAAACGATTAATCTGTCTGAATTTATCATATCTGGAATTCACAATTTTTCCCCCTCCGGTCATCACTCCCAGATCAACAAGAAAATCCACCGGTTTTCCCACTTCCAGAATATATCTTTTTTCCCGGTTATGGGCAAGTTCCCGACGACGTTCCTCTTCCGACTTACATCCCTGAATCTGACAGGAATTTTTCTTTTCCTTCACCGTTATTTTCCCCTTTTTACTGGAAAGCGCATGTACGCTCCCTTTTTCACTTTCTAACTGAAGCTGCCGAAAATCCTCCCGCAGCCACTCATCTATCTTTAAAAGAGTTTCACTTTTCTTTAAATTCTCATGAAATTCTTTTGATCCAATGGTTTTTGTACACTGAAACAAAAGCTGTTCCCGAATGATCACCGGACGAATTCTCACTCTGGACACCTGATCTTTGGCCCTTGCTCCGCTCAGAATAATCTGATGCAGACTGATATCCAGATATCTATCTAAAACACTCTGTAATTCTGTCATTTATTCTCTATTCTCCTACTCAACGCCTTCTTTTAGGCGAAAATTATTTCCTAATATATGTAACACTTCTATTCTAATGGTTTTTCCCGAAAACCACAACACCTGAAATGCAAAAAATGTAGTTACTGTTCCCCACAATAAATTATATTTTTTTGTCCTGTACACAAAATCCGGAATTCCGTACACAAAAAATGAAAACTTTGAATTCTTCCTTGTTGTTTCAAATAAAATATGCTACTTATATTATAAATGCCAGGGGCAGAATTGTGGGAGTGCACAGCACGAAACAATTCGTCAGGCATCTTTTGATCCCAACATCATTGAAAAACTACTGGAATTTGCAGACAACCTGGAATTGGGATTAAAAGAAGCTTCGCGAATGCATTGTTATACAGAAAAAAAAATCCTGCAACATTTTTATCAGGAAATACGCCATGTATTGTCACAGATAGGATTAATCCCTATCGAAGCCGAAGGACTGCTCTTTGATCCTCTTTTCCATTATGCTGTAATGACAGACAACATCGAAGGCGTAAAGAAATCTATGATCACAGAAGAAGTTCAAAAAGGATACCTCAGAGGCGAGAAACTTGTAAGACCTGCAAGAGTAAAAGTAAATAAATAAAATTCAACTCATAAAAAAATGGGTATAAAATTGGCACTTTCCCCATTTTATACCCATTCCCCACCATATTTACGGCAGTACCTGCATATTTACCGCTTCCCCTGCACTGTCATCCGGCACTTCATTTTCCGTTGCCTCTCCGTCAGATGCCACATCTTCTGCATTAACTTCCGGCACTTCATTTTCCGTTGCCTCTCCGTCAAATGCCACATCTTCTGCATAGTTCTCCGCCAATTCATTTTCCGTTGCCTCTCCATCAGATGCCACATCTTCTGCATTAACTTCCGGTAGTTCAGTTTCCGTTGCTTCTCCGTCAAATGCCATATTTTCTGCATAGTCTTCTGGCAGTTCAGTTTCTTCCTGCTGGTTCTTTTCAGGCTGCGCCACACTTGCATTTTCACTTTTCCCATATGCTACCGTTACGCTTCCCACTCCTAAAACCATTACAAAAACTGCAAGTATTCCTATTCCTTTTTTTAATCCATTACCCTTCATAATCAATCGTATCCTTTCTTTCATCACATCTACAGTTCCTCCGAATCCGGAAGAAATCACCAAATGTGGATTTTGTTCAAAAGTCATGCAAGATATCATTGTCTGTGTATACCCATATCTGTCTTCCTGATTCATTTTCTGGACCGCTTTTCTGTCACAAAAAACTTCTATATCACGATCCATTTCTCTCTTCATCAGCCAGATCATCGGCTGGTACCAGTACACACAACAAAGGAACAGCGTCAACATCTTTATCACTATATGATGATATTTCAGATGTTGAATTTCATGTTGAAAAATGTAAATAAATTCTTCTCTGGCAAAATCTTTTTCCGGTAACAACAGATACTTCTTTCTTATTCCTATGATCATGGGAGCGTAAATACACTCTGACCGATACACCGGAATTTCTTTTTTTATCCCTTCTTTACTTAACATACCCTTCCACAAATTCCGTATATCCTGATTCAATTCCGGAAGAGAAAAACGCTTCAAATGTCTCCACTGTCTTTGATAACAAAACACAAAATACAGGAGTACACAAAAGAACACACAAATCCACACGGTTTTCCCCGCATACCAGAAAGCTGCACTATTTCCTGCCTCTTTACCAACCATTGAAGAAATCTCCGTACCTGCATGGATTTCTGCCGTCTGCAGACGAATAGGCGCCTGTTCTACTGAAATATCTGCCGGAATCAATAGCCGCAGTCCCACAATCATCCAAAGATAATACCTCCAGGCAGGCTGATACCATTTTCCCAGAAACTTATTTGCCGCCCATCCAAAGAAAATAATCAAACTACAGAAAGAAGAAATATATATCATTTGCAAAAATAACCCCATTATTTCACCTCTCATTTACTTAAATGTGTCCAAAAAATCCTGCAATTCCTGAATTTCATCTTTGGAAACCTGTTTTCCATCGTAAAACGCAGTTACAAAATTTTTCAGAGAACTTCCATACATTCGGTTTAAAATGGATTTACTTTCCTCTCCCAGATATTCTTTTTTTGAAATTCTTGCACAATAAATATTGGTTTTCCCTTCTTTTTTTACGGATACAAATCCTTTCTCTTCTAAACGGGACAAGAAAGATAACACTGTAGTGGCTGAGACTTTAGGTTCTCTATTCAGTTTTTCTTCAATTTCCATTCTGGTTACCGGCTCATCATAACTCCAAATGGCCATCATCACTTCTAATTCCGAATCCGGTAATCTCTTCATTCCTGTCACCTCCCTTCTGCTGTTTCTTATATTCTACACTTGCCGAATTTAAAAGTCAAGATATTTTTCGGCATTTGCAGAATATCAAAATAACAGTTCAGCCCTACAGTGTCC
>DETV01000017.1:9916-48041 GCA_002361775.1 Eubacterium sp. UBA3279 | reverse complement strand
ACGTTCCTGTTTTCCCTGTACCATGTTTCCAATATAAACCTCATTCGTGAGAATACGCTTAATCTGCACAGCAGACCATTTTGGAAATTCTGTGCTCTGAAATCCGGAATTATAGTTTTCTCCCAATGACTTTTTATACTCTTTCGGTGGTAATATATGACGTGCATTCAGCTTTTCAGCGATCGCCCCCAGACTTAGTCCTTCAATTTTCCACACATAGATTTTTCGGATCACGTTTGCCGCATATTCATCAACTACAAGGTAGTTTTTGTTCTGTATATCTTTCTGATAACCATAAGGAGCAAATGCTCCGATAAATTCTCCATTTTCCCGTTTCATCTGCTGATGGCTTCTTACCTTGGTAGAAATATCCCGACAATAACTATCATTCACAAAATTTTTAATAGGAACCACGAGAGATTTTTCAGAAGTATCTGCCGTCTTGCTGTCAAAATGATCTGTAACCGCAATAAAGCGCACATTTAAAGCCGGGTAGATTTTTTGAATAAATCGCCCGGCTTCTATATACTCTCTTCCGAATCTGGATAAGTCTTTTACAATTACACAATTCACTTTCCCAGATTCAATATCTGTTGTCATTCGTTTAAATTCAGGTCGGTCAAAATTACTTCCTGAGTAACCGTCATCTACATAAATATCAAAAATTTGGATATCCGTTTGACTCTTTACAAAGTTCCGAAGTAATTCCCGCTGACTACTGATGCTGTTACTTTCCGTCTTGGCACTTCCATCAATATCTTCATCGTCTCTCGACAATCGAAGATATAATGCAGCATCGTATATGCATGACTCCTTCCATTGATTTTGCTTCATTTACATCGCTCCTAACCTATATTCATTGATAGAAGTCAGAAACCATGTAATCCGTTCATTTTCCCTGACTCTACCTTAACATAACTTTTGCCGCTTTACAAGACATTAGTACATCAACTCCGTCCTTTTTCTCAGATAATCCATTAACGCATCTGTTGCATCCACTTCCCCTGTCATTTTTACAACAATCACATATCCTTCATTTACATGAACATAAGGCTCATTACCGGACTTTTTTTCAAATTCACAAATTTTATCAGAAATGTCCTGACTCATAATCGGATACAATTCATCAATCACTTTCAGACCCTCTGCTTGTAAATTCTCTATCACATCCTCTGGTTCTGCACCCAAATTACTTGCCATTGTCTCTCACCTCTGTTCCAACATATTCTTCGCACAAGTCGTCCTATTCCTTTTAGTTGTCAATGTGCAGTGGGTTTTTATATCCTCACTAACACAAACCGACCCAAAGCCAAAAACAAGCTGTTGAAATTTTTTGATGAATAAATATTTTTAAAAGTCTTCCTTAACTGCTTCAAGTATCGCAATATTTCCAGGGCAAGATTCGCCTATGTAATACAAAAACTCCATTCCATGGATTTTTGTATACTTGGCAACTCTTGATGGAGCATCCGGCGCCCCATACCCTCGGTAACTACACAATAAAATTGTGTCTTTTGGGCTATCACAAATCTTGTGAACCCAGCGCCATATTTCATAGGCGGTATTCTATACATACAAGAAACCTGCCACTGGCAGCTTTGTTGCATACGATAACATAAAAGCAAACAGCATCTGTCCAGTTAACAAATACTGTCTGCTTTCGATTTCCGTTTGTAATTTTTTAATTTATGGATGAAACCCGATAGAAAAAAAATACTCTATCTACTATTTAAGTCCACACAACTCTCGGATATATATTTGGATTGTGGCTGACATAATCCGATGCTCGCTATTCCTGTGGACAATCAATCAGATCGAAAAACTGGAATTTGTACCCTTAACTTCCGAGTTATCCTACTCTGTTTTTTCTGTCTTCCATTCATTTACAAGTTTCAGTGCCTCTTGCTCATTAACATGATCCATTTCGGTTTTTTCGTAGTTCAAAGCAAATGATGCTAATTTGATTTGTTCAATGTCAGTAAATTCATCCAGTTTGTTCTTATCAAAGCTTTGAATCATATTATATACTTCATCTTGCGAAATATATTCCGAATAATTCTTTGGGTAGAAGCTCCAACCACTGCCATTAGTACCGTTCCATTTACCTGCCATCGCGCAAATAAATTTAAGCTTATTCACTTCAGTTTTAAATAACCCTTCCAGATAATCTACTGCGCCGTCTTTATCAAAACACTCCCACAAATAGAAAACAATCTTGAATTCATTCGTATCCAAGATCGGTTCGGAATTTGCAATATCATGAACTCTTGTTACGTAGATATTTTCAAGTTCTTCCAGATGCACTAAGTTTATGATTTGTTCATCCTTTTTTTCTGAATTTCCTGCTAATCTTCCGTACGCCAGCTCCATTCTGTTAATGATTCTAGCCATTGTTCCTAATCCATTTTTATTAACACTTTCTACTGCTGAACGAATAATTCCATATTTTTCTTTCTCTGTTTTAAACCTTTTTATAATATCATTTGTAAAATATTCGGCTATATCGCATGCAGATATTGTGAAGATATCCCTTGAGTTTTCGCCTTTAAATCCCCCCTGTAAACCAAGCATCACAGATGCGATTAAGTCCAAACGCTTATACGGTATCTTATCAACTAACGATCTTATTTCTTCTAGGAAATAAACAATGTTACCCTGTTTATTAATCTCTTCAATAACTGTGCTTAATGCATCTCTATCAAATTCATATATACAAGCATTGATTATGCTTCTAGAAACCTTTATATCATCTAAATCGAGCATAAAATATAATTCAAATCTTCCTTCATGCGCAACCCGCATCTTACTTCTAATATCCGACGTTGGTTGATAACCATACTGATATTCATTAACATCTTTTGCAAATATAGGAAACATAGTTGAAACGCAACTTATTGCCAAATCAGGATTTATTCCCAAGCTCTCAAACTCGTCGTGATACAATTTACGATAATCAGGTTTATTCCCACTGTTAAACAAAAATCCATGCATAAATCCTCCACAAACAGCATCCTTATTATTGCAAATCCATTTATATAATTCCGGTTCTAACACTTCAAGAGTAGTAATACCCACCATGTCCTCAAAAGAAGTTTCCTGATATAACATTCCATACCTAAACTGGAAAGTATTAATCAATCTGTTAACATCTCTTAAAGTATTAATATATGGTTCTACACAGTTTCTGAATACGTTGCTCCAATAATTCTTATCCCATACTACTTCATTAGGGAGATCATTAATGATCTGATCAAGTTTGGTAAAGAATATATTATGCAATTTCGATTTTCTTAACTCTGGAAGTTCAAATGGAACCTGAATAATTTTCTCTAAGTATTCATTTCCATCTATATTATGCACCTCTGTTAAAGCGTTGCGAACAACCTCTCTATCCATAGCTAATACATATATTACATTAGGGAAATCTGCTACCTGTTTAACTAGTTGAAAAACATCCCTAATCTGTGAATTGGTTAGTCGATCTATATCATCAATTACAATAATAATTTTCTTATCGGCTTTAATCAGCGCCTTCTCAAGGATTTCTCTAGTCTTGTCCAAGTCAGCACATTGCATCAGATTAGCTCCTTGTGCTTGAGCTAGAGTCTTTAATACTGCAGCAATACCTGAACCGACTACTGGCACAAGTGACAATGCATCAAAAGCACCTGAATAATCGCTTAGTGCTTTTCCTACCTTATTTTTGAGTTCTTCATTGTCCTGAACGTCTATTTTATTTTTTAAACTTTGGAAAAATAAACTGATGAGATTATCCTTATCTGAATAATTCCATGGGGCGAACTTCATAATCATCGGTTTATTTTCATCATTTTCTGCAAGTATATTAATCTCATTTACTGCCATATTAATGACAGAAGTCTTTCCGGTCCCCCATTTTCCAAATAAACCTATTACCAATCCATCTTTTCCGTTGTATTCATAAATTGCCTTCCCAAGTTGATTTGAAAAAGATGATCTTCCTAATAAATCCTGTTCTCTTGTATCAATCGGTCTATCTGTACTGTAATTCATAAATATCTCCATTTCATGTGTTTATTGTCATTATCATCTACATGTTTGTCATATATTCTGTAAGTAAAATCATCCATATAATACACACCTGTTTAGTGCGAAAATCAAAAGTTAATTCAACTCAACAAATCCCGAGTTATCGAGTTCCCTGCAAGCATGAATTTACGACATAAACTCTTCTTTGGATATTTCAAGTTCGATTATCTTCCACTTTTCTCCCTGAATATCCTCGAAAGAGTCTGCTATATCTTTAGACTTGTGAAAACCAACGGACAGATAGCATTGATAAGCTGAGTTATTATTCTCAAATACGCCTATTGTCACTTTATCAACCCGCATGATTTCAAAGGCATATTTTAATCCCAGCCTGAGCATTTTTTGTCCATACTTACAACCTCGTTTTGCATCATCTATGATAACCCATCCGAACCGAAGTATCCTGTTATCTCCATGAAGATACCGCATAATAAAATGTCCGACAATTCCATCATCATCAAAAGCCGTTACAGGATAGAAATTATCTTTTTCAGTGCAATCACCATTATCATCGAAATACTTCTGATTCATAATATCTTCTGAAATGGGAAAGGTTCCAAAATGATCTCCACCCCATAACATAAATGTCTCTTCATCTTTACACCACGATACAATGCTTTTAGCATCGCAATGTTTATATGGTCTTAGTCTAATCATACACGCTCCTTACAAATTTCGATTTACCGATATGTTTGGATGTAATTATACATTGCCGCCACGGGAAGCACAAGCGTGGGTGCTGAAAAATGTCAATTCTGTAATAGCATATGTTTGCGTTTTCTTCTTATCTGGGTTCATCCGTGAAGTGTACATAAAAAATCAGATTTTTAATATATCTCATCCACATCCGATCATTTATCTGATAGATAGATTCGATATATCTCACTCTTACTCAGTATTATTCTATTAGTATTATTAGCGTGTCGTTTTAACATGTCTGGAGATGTCATTTTAACACTTCCAGACATGTTGTTTCGACATGTCTGGAACCATTCATACCTTATTTTATCTTCTCATTGGATTTATATCCCACACCCCATACCGTCTGAATATAAATCGGTCTAGACTGATCCGGCTCAATTTTCTTACGGATTTTGTTAATATAGGCTGTGATATTCCGGTCATCTGCAACGTAATATGTTCCCCACACTCTATCATAGATTTGCCCCTTGGTAAATACCTGCCCCATGTTTGCTGCAAGAAGTTCCAGAATATCAAACTCTTTGCTTGTAAAAAATACTTCTTTATCACTCACAAATACCTGATGTTTTGACGGTATAATCACTAAATCACCAACAGAAATATTATTGGTCTTATAGGTCTCCTTTCGAGTAGTGTAACCATATTCCATTGCCAATTCTATTAATCTTCTGCAAAAATCTTCACTATCCTTTTCCATCTTAACCAGTATAATATCCACATCCAATCTATTCCCTTTCTTTACTTATCGACCAGTCCTAAAAAAGTATCGCTTTCAATCCACAGTTCAACTCAGACATTCTCCCGGAAATTAATCCTGCTTTTCCTGTTTGCGTAGTTCACGATTTGCCACAACTGTTGCTGCGACAGCCGCAATCACATGACTTATAAGAACTGTAACCCAAATGCCGTTTAATTCATATAATGAATTTGACAGCACCCATGCAAGAGGCATACGAATAATCAAATAATACAACACCATGCAGAGCATACTTTTTGATGGTTTCCCCATACCATTTAAACTTCCCAAAAAACAATTCGTAACTGTGTTTAAAACATATCCAATACCAACAATCTTAAAATACACGGCTACAATCTCTGCCGCTGCTTCGCTATCAACAAATAAATATGACAACTGATTGGAAAAGCACACAATCAAAGCAGAAAGAATACTCAGTATAACAGTACCATATTGCAAAGCTAATTTTATATAATCTTTGGCCCGGTCATATCTGGTACCACCTACACACTGGCCTACAATACTTGTCAATGACATATTCAAAGCCATTGCCGGATAGAACAAAATCGTCTCCAGTTTCCCTGTTATTCCATAAGCTGCCAAAGCTGAGATTCCAAATCCAGTGACAAGTGACGTAAGAAAGCTTGTGCTGATTGCGGGTATACTTTGCTGAAAAGCAGACGGAATTCCTTTTATGATAAATGACGCCACTAACGTCTTATCAAAATACGACAAGCGAAATTTAAAAAACTGTTTTTTATATAAATACGCAAGCATAAAAATGAGACATATAGACTGAGATGCAACAGTTGCAATAGCGGCTCCTTTAAATCCAAGATAATGAATAAATAATGGATCTAAAGCAGCATTCAGCACAGTACAAATCAACATGGCAATTACCTGAAAAACACTATTCCCAAAGCTTCGTAAAACAGCTGTAAAGTAGCAATAAAGATAAACAGCCAAATATCCAAGAATATAAATTGCCAGATACTGATAGGCGGATTGCATAATTTTATCCGGTGTGTGCAACAAAACAAGAATTGTCTTCAAAAGCACTTCAAGCGAAATCGTTACGCCAAGAGAAAAAATAATTGCTACTGCCAGCGATGTCATGATCATCTTCTCTGTTTTCTCTTTTTCATTTGCACCAATTGCCTGTGACAGTAGAATAGACACACCATTCGTTGCTCCCATCGCAATAGAATTAAGAATTAGAATAATCGGTGTTGAATTCGTCAATGCCGCATATGCCGTTTCGCCTAACAAATTGCCTATCCAAAGACTATCCACAAGATTGTATGCCATATTTAAAAACATTGCCACCATCATCGGCAAGAACATTGATGCCAAACATCTTTTTGTATTCCCATTTATAAAATCTATTTTTGTATTCATTATTATATCCTCCTTTTCAATGAATGAATATCAGTCATTTAAGTCCCAAAATAACTCCCTGCCGCTATGGCAGGGAAATAAATTTATATATTGATCTATTTACTGTGTAATATACAGCATAAGCCTTTTCTTAAGAAAAACCCTTAATTAACTGCAACAGAAAGATACGAATGCGTTCTTCTCGTTCTTCGAGAGCGAGTTTTTGATTAAGCAAAATGCCCAGCTGTCCATATACGCAAAAAGACGCTGCTGTTTCCGTATCTTGTATATGAATCTCGCCTCTTTCATTTGCCTTAGCAAGTAAATTTGACACGATAGGCTGCAGTTTCGAACAAATCTTCAAAGACAACTGGTTATGAAATTTCAAATTGCCTGTCTCATGACATATTTTTTGAGCATAGCTATTGTCATTTTCCACCTCTACAAAGGTTGGCATCTTTTCGATAATATCTGCCAGAGTCATTTGCTCATCTAAAACGGCACTTATCTGCTCCACTTGTCTCCCTGCATATTGATCTAATGCTGTGTCAAATAATTCTTCCTTTGATGAAAAATAGCGGTAACAAAGTCCCTGAGCAACATTCATTTCTCTCGCAATATCTGAAATAGATGTTTTTTCATAACCTTTCTCATAGAAGACCTTCATTGCCGTATCTATAATTTCCTGCCTTCTTTCTTCTGGTGCTTTTGTTATTCTGGTCATAAATCCGATCACCTCTTTTCCCGTCCTTACCAAGTACAACATATCATACTTGTATAATAATGTCAATGAATTTTATTCATTCACCTTTAGATGATATACCTTTTGCATAAAATAGATGATTGAGATTACACAACATTTCATTTGCCTATACGAAGATTAACTCTTCCCCGATAATCTCCATCGCACGAGCCTGTATGTTATTCATTTTCTGTATCCAAACAAACTGATTCTCGTTTTTTAGTTCTTCTGTCACTCCTTCTGCTTTCTTCATTTGCTTCACAATTTGTTCAAAGCGTACCGTTGCCTGTTCGTCCACATCTGCTAAATGTTTGTCCAACTTTCCAGTAAGAAGCATGGACTGATACCATCCCAGCTTATACTCCTTCAGATAAGTTCTTCTGAGCATACCATATTTCCCTATGATTCTAGTTTCCTCTGAACGCAATTCCAATTCAGGCAGCAAATAGTCACCTGCTTGTCTATACGTTATTTCCAATAGTGTCACCTCTTTCGTTATAATACAACTTGAAACCTCTGGTTTCTCGTTGAACTGTCAGGCAGAATCAAATATTCACTTCGTTCGTACTTAATTTTCTGCCGACAACTCATGTTACATCATTGCTACAAACCTCTCATCAAACTGGATTTTCCATTCCAACCCGGGCAGATTTTCCTCTGAATCCATGGAAAGTGTTTCGTTTCTGCTTTGGGGAAAATGAACGGAAACACTTGATTTTGCTGGCTTCTATCAATGTAACCTTATTATAACGTCCTCCCCATACCCCACCTGCGGATTAGGATACTCCGTAAATCCCGGCAACTGCCTTGCGCCGCTGATCAGATAACTTTTCAATTTTTCCCCATACAAATAGATATCATTCTGTTTTATTATCCCCCACTCCATTAATAACGCCGCTGCTCCTGATACAAATGGAGCAGCAAAAGAAGTTCCTGTCACTAAAGCATATCCTCCCCCGGCCCGCGCCGTACGAATATTTACTCCAGGCGCCACAATATCCGGTTTAACATAATCCGTTCCTCTGGTATATCCTCTGCCTGAAAAATCGGCATAGGACTGTAATTGTTGGTTATATGCGCCTACCGAAATCACCTGAAGGGCCGTAGAGGGTATTGTAAGTGTGATATCCGGCATAGGTGTGTAAAATCTTGTGGCCGTACCCACCGTATCACCACCGGGAAGCCACATATCAAAATCTCCTTCTATAATTCGCACCGGCTCAAAATAAAACTTCCATACTCCGCTGTCCACATATGTTTCCACCGGAAGAAAATCAATATAAACTTCCTGTGCCGTACTATAAGGACTCGGTTCTCCGTAATAAACCAACAATTCTGTATTCCGTATTCTGAATCTTTGCGTTCCCAAAATCTGTTCCAAAGGACCTATTCTTGTTCCAGAAGGATGTTCCAGATAAATTTTTATCTTATCCTGATAGTTTTTCCATATTTGCACATTTACGGATGGTTCATACATACCAATCCCCATTTCCACCTTAAAAATTTCTCCTGGGCTTATTTTTCCTCCTGTATGTCCTCCCCGGTTTCCCTCATTTCCTGTACCTACACAAATTGTAGTTCTTCCTACGGCAGCCACTTCATCCAAATAAGTTTCCACAAGGCTTCTCCCACTATGAGATCCATAACTATTTCCAAAACTCAGATTGATCACCAAAGGCTTTCCCAATTTCACCGCCGTTCTCACCGCATAGTCTATCCCCTGCATTAATTCTGTAGTTCTTGGAAAACCTCCTTCTCTTGGAACCCCCAGCTTCACCACCAGCAATTCACTTTCCGGCGCCACTCCCCGATATACTCCCTGACTTTCTCTTCCATTTCCGGCAGCAATGGCAAGAACTGCCGTACCATGACCACTGATATCCCGGCTGGGAACTATTTTCTCCCTTTCCAAAGGCGTATCCGCCTGTAATGCCGCATTAATTTCTTCTTGGGTATATTCGGTTCCTATTCGATACCCTTCCGGAGGATTACCAGAAATAGTCTGATCCCACAAACTGATAATTCTTGTGGTACCATCTTCATTCCTGAAATCCATATGGGTATAATCCACTCCCGAATCAATGCAGGCAATAAGTATTCCTTTCCCATATAACTGCATATCGGGACTCTGTACCGGGTTGATACAGGACATCGCCCGTCCGACGTTCACAGCAAAAAAGAGGCTTTTCGGCTTTTCCACAAATTCTATCTGTGGCAGCTTAGAAAACGCCTCTAATTTATTCTGGGGCAGATTCACAATTGCATATCTGCCCAACAATGATGTGATAAAAATCTCTTCATCTTTCAAATCATCAAAATTTCCCGAATATTTCACGATTACATTCCAACGTTCATCTTCTGCCTCGTATCCCACATTCAATTCCAATGACTCTTCCCGTTCTTTTTCTGTCGATTCCATGGCAAGATTTAAGAGATTTCCTATTTTTTGATTTTCCATAAAAATCCATTTCCGTTTTCTTTTATTTTATGTAATCTCACCATATCTTTTCCTCTATATTTTATCCTTTTACGAATTATGACTGATTGCTCCTACAATTGGATGAGGTACATACAGTTCTTCCAGATATGCCACATCTGAATCGGTTAATTTCACCTTCAATGCTCCAACACCATCATCCAGATACCCTATCTTAGTCGCGCCAATAATTGGAGATGCAATTCCCTTTCATCTTCACGATCGAGCAGATTATATTAGATCTCATCAATCAGAAACTGGCAAGAGAAATTACAAACAGTGGTTTCGCCCAGATATTCACCACTCAACTGAAAGGAATAAAAGTGCTGCGGATGTGTACCATTCGCCCGGAAACTACAGAAAAAGATATTTATGATACATTGGAAAGATTGATGCATTCCCACCTGATCTGTCCTTTAAAAGTCAGTTGAATATTAAAATGCCCTTGTGACGACTCATATTGAGTTTCACAAGGACATCTCTAACAAAATATAATTATTTCAAAAATCCAAAAGGCTCCTCATCATGAAGAAAATGCATCATCATATAAGCGCAGATCAACGCCACATTCTCTTCCTTCAAAATTCTTTTTACTTCTGCTCTGTCTGCCAGCACCACCTGAATCTCTTCACCGGCTTCCTGGTATTTTTCACTTATTTCACCGGATGCATATCCATACACCGTACCACAGGATTCATCTGTCATACCGATTGTGGTAAAATATGGTTTTTGATATATCTCATCCACAGTAAGAGGTTCCAACAGCAATCCGGTCTCTTCTTTCATTTCCCGAACTGCGGCTGAATGATAGTTTTCTCCTGAATCTACCAGGCCTGCAGGAAGTTCATATACATATCCTCCCAACGGATAACGATACTGCCGGATCAACACCACCCGGTCATGATTTTCTCCATACAGACTGTAAATTACCACTCCATCCGGTGTGTTTTTTCCTGTCTTTATCTTCAGTTCATCCACTGTTTTTGCCCGGGAAGCCACATAATAATGTCCTGGTCTTCCTACTTTATTTACCGTATTCAATTCATAAAAATTCAGAAAGGGATTTTTCGTCACCTGGGTAATTGTTTTTATCTCTCCCATACTGCTCCTCCTTTTTATCCCATCTGATTTCCTTTCAGTAATCTGCTGATATGTTTATAGAGAAACATGGTAATAACAGATACCAGAATTCCCTTAACCATATTAAAGGGAACAACAGAAAACAGACAGAACGTAAGCAAATCGTCTATCACCGGGAAAATAGCAGAACCCATTTCTACGAAAGCGTCCACTGGCATTCCAAAAGCCTTTCCGTAAGCCGGTAAAAGTAAAAATGCATTCAAAATTCCTCCCGCCAACGCCATACAAACGGTTCCCACACTCATTCCGATCAGAGCGCTTTTTTTCGTTTTTCCTCTTTTGTAAATATATCCTGCCGGAACTACCAGCGCGCACCCTATAAGGAAATTCGCCAGTTCTCCTACTCCTGCCGTCAATGTCCCGTTCAGGACAAAATTTAATAAAATCTTGACCATCTCAATCATTATACCGGCCAGAGGTCCCAGAGCAAATGCCCCTATCAAAACCGGAAGTTCACTAAGATCCAACTGATAAAATGTGGGAGCCAGAAATGGCAATGGAACTTCCACCAGCATCAACACCGCCGCAACTGCCGACAACATGGCGATCTGGGCCAGCATTCGTACGTTTGTAGTTCTTCTTACTTCTGTTTTCTTTACTGAATTTGTTGTTACACTCATATCATTTTCCTCCTTTTTCTAAAAGGAAATTCTCGGAAGATTTTTATTTCACAAAGATCAATTTTCCATGAAATAAAAAATCCGGAAGAATACTTGATTCCTCCGGGTAAAGTACACAATAAATACACTTCATCTACTGTTTTTCTTCTCTCATCCAGACTATACTGTCGGTACCGGAATCACACCGGTTCAGCCATGTTTCCATGGGTCGCGGACTTTACCGCCGGTGGGGAATCACACCCCGCCCCGAAGAATTTCTTTTTATGCTGTATTTATTATAACCCCTTCGCCTCTTATATACAAGCATAATTTGTAACATTCTATTTCTTTTTTACATAGGTATCCCAAAAATCCCATTCACCTGTTATGAAGGACATCTTAAACGCCAGCAGGATGTTACTTCAAAAACAGGGATGGGCAGCGCTGAATATTCGAACAGTGGCAAAAGAATGTAATATTTCTGTGGGGTCTGTTTATAATTACTTTCAAAATAAATCCGATCTGATTGCATCCATCATAGTTAACATTTTCCTGTTAAATGCCTCAGTCATTGGCAACCTGGTAGGAAAAAGAGCAGAACCTTTTACAAAAAAATCTCTCACAGAAATCAGATTTTCTATATCTGATATTCCGTGAGAGATTCTCATTTTCTCTTTTATTTAATTCCCCGCATGGAAAGACCGATTCGTTTCTTATTTAAATCTACACTGATTACCCGAACGTCCACCACATCTCCTACGCTCACTGCTTCCAGAGGATGTTTAATAAATTTATCACTGATCTGGGAAATATGTACCAGACCATCCTGATGAACACCGATATCCACAAAGGCGCCAAAATCAATTACATTCCGAACAGTTCCTTTTAAGATCATTCCTTCTTTCAAATCTTTCATATCCAAAACGTCAGAACGCAATACCGGTTTCGGCATATCCTCTCTCGGATCTCTTCCCGGACGTCCCAGTTCTTTCATAATATCCCGAAGTGTGATCTCGCCAATCCCCAGTTCCTCTGCCAACTGTGCATAATCTTTTATGAAAATTGCTTTATGACCATTTTCAAAATAGTCTTTAACTGTAAATCCCTGTTTTCCAAAAAGCTTCTCCACTGCCTCATAACTTTCCGGATGTACACTGGTGGCATCCAGCGGATTTTCTCCTCCCAGAATTCTGGTAAAGCCTGCACACTGCTCAAATGCTTTGGGACCCAGTTTTGCCACCTTTAAAAGTTCCCGGCGGTTGCGGAATCTTCCGTTTTCTTCCCGGTAAGCTACGATATTTTTTGCAATCACCTTACTGATACCGGAAATATATTCCAACAGGGAGGCAGATGCCGTATTTAAATCAACGCCTACTTTATTTACACTGTCTTCCACCACTCCATGAAGGGCTTCTCCCAGCTTTTTCTGGTTCATGTCATGCTGATACTGTCCCACACCTATGGCTTTCGGATCGATTTTAACCAATTCTGCCAGAGGATCCTGCAGTCTTCTTGCAATGGAAGCTGCGCTTCTCTGACCTACATCAAAATTAGGAAATTCTTCCGTTGCCAGTTTACTTGCCGAATATACAGAAGCTCCCGCTTCGTTGGTGATCACATATTGTACCTTTTCCGGAATCTCTTTTAATAATTCCACAATAATCTGCTCTGATTCCCTGGAAGCCGTACCATTTCCCACGGAAATCAATTCAATATGGTACTTGGAGATCAGTTTTTTCAATGTTTCCTTAGCAGCTTTGATTTTTGCTTCCGTTGTTGGAGCTGTGGGATAAATTACGGTAGTATCCAATACTTTTCCTGTCTCATCTACCACTGCCAGCTTGCAGCCGGTACGAAAAGCCGGATCCCATCCCAATACTACTTTTCCCACGATAGGAGGCTGCATAAGAAGCTGTTCCAGATTCTTTCCAAATACTTTGATTGCTCCATCCTCTGCTTTCTCTGTGAGATCGCTGCGGATTTCTCTCTCTATAGCCGGTGCAATCAAACGCTTATAGCTGTCTTCTACTACCATTTCCAAAACAGGGGTGGTATAGGGATTCTCTTTCTTAATCACCTGACACTTCAACCAGGAAAGAATTTCTTCTTCCGGCGCATTAATTTTAACTGTAAGAATTTTTTCCTTTTCTCCTCTGTTTAAAGCCAGTACTCTGTGTCCGGCAAGTTTGGAAATAGGCTCTTCAAAATCATAATACATCTCATATACAGATTCTTCTGTTGCTTTTTTGGCTGAAGATGCCAGAGAACCACTTTTTACCGTCATTTTACGAATATGGATTCGATAATCTGCCTCATCGGAAATACTTTCTGCCAGAATGTCTCTTGCCCCTGCCAGAGCCTCCTGTACATCTGCAACACCTTTTTCTTCTGAAATAAAAGCTTCTGCTTCTTTTTCCAGAGGAATATTCGTCGTCTGCTGTGAAATAATAGCAGCCAGTGGCTCCAGTCCTTTTTCCTTTGCCACGGTAGCTCTGGTGCGGCGTTTCGGACGGTATGGTCTGTACAAATCTTCCACAACCACCAGTGTCTGTGCGGCAAGAATTGCATTTTTTAATTCCTCTGTCAGTTTCCCCTGTTCTTCAATACTGGAAAGTACCTGTGTCTTTTTATCCTCCAGATTTCTCAGATACAAAAGTCTCTCATGCAGATTTCTCAAAACTTCGTCATTCAAAGAACCTGTTGCTTCTTTTCTGTATCGTGAAATAAAGGGAATAGTATTTCCCTCATCTATCAATTTAACAGCAGCTTCTATCTGCCATTTTTCTACCTGCAATTCATCGGTTAATGCCTGAATAATATCCATGTTGTCTGTCTCCTTTCTTTTCCTGTATTACCTTACCAAAAATCTGCTTCTCTTGTCAATATAATGATGACCGGGGAGAAATTTTGCAAAATCATCTGTTGCCACATTTCTCTCAAATATGCTATACTACCTCATGAAAAAGATGTCTGACGAATTGTTTCGTGTTTCCCACTTCCGCAATTCTGCATCTAATAAATCATGATATAAAACCAAAGATAGATTATATCCGATCTGTCCAACAACAGATCAGAACGGAGGAATTTATGAACGATAACCAGAGACAGGACTGGTGGCCGGAAAATGATACCGACTCTTCGAATAACAGCTCCAACATTCCTTCTGATTCCGCTTCCCAGGAAAATTCCGAGAATTATCAGCAGCCTGAAGACAGGCAGCCCGATCAGAAAAATGAATGGAACAATTATTCGTACCAGGAAACCACAAACGACGGCTGGAGCAGCGGCTCTTACCAAAACATTCAAAACAATGGCTGGAACAATGATCCCGGTCAAAATGGACAAAATAATGGATGGAATAACAATCTCTATCAAAATGGGCAATACAACGGCTGGAATCAGACACCATATCAGACTCCTAACCGTTCCCCTCTCCGCTCCACAAACAGCATGGCAGCGGCTTCGCTGGTGATGGGAATTTTATCTGTGGTATTAATCTGCTGTGGCTTTTCCTTTTGTTTTGGAGCCCTGGGGATTATTTTTGCCCTCCTTTCCCGAAGGAACGGACCAATGGAACCTCAGGCAAAGGCCGGATTGGGGCTTTCCATTGGCGGTACAGTGATCGGCATTGCCCTGATTATTTTCCTTACCATTGGAAATTCCCAATATTCCGAAATCCTGCAGGAATATGAAAGATTCTACAATGAATATGAAGATGATTATTTTGATGATGGTATTTTTGAAAATTATTATGAAAATCTTCCTTTTGAAAATAATTTTCCTGATGATAATAATCTTTTCTGATATCCCGGATCAAAGACGGGCTATCCCCAAAAATAATAACAGATTTTTTAAAATCCAGTTGCCGATCACAATAATGACGGCAACCAAGCCATACCACCTGTGATATCTGCTTCCCCAGGGAATTCTTCCCCGGGACAGCCACTGGATGGTATTGGATATGAGATACCACCCATACAATACTACGGTATATAACACAATGGGATGATAATAAAACGAATGAAAAAAATTTCCATGGATCAATTCCAAAACAGCCCGTGTACCTCCGCAGCCGGGACAATAAAATCCTGTGATTGTCCGGAATATACACGGCGGCATTATCTGCAAAAAGTATTCTAACCGAAATCCTCTTTGATATAGATTTATGGCAGCTATAATAAGCAGTCCCAACAGGCACCAGGTAATCTGACAAAGACGATAAGATTTCTTTTCTACGGCAGGTTTCATTCAACTATTTCCTTTCATCCCTCACCTGGAGGTTTATTTATGAAGCGTTCGAAAGAATTAAAGGCTATGGCCAGAATGCAGTTGGCCGGAAAATTTGGCACCTACATAGGCGCCTATGCCCTATATTTTATGATTTCAGGAGTTCTGTCCTCATTATTAGGATTTTTCCTTGTTGGCACCACTACCCATACTATGATGGATGGACTTCCTTTCCGCAGCATTCCACAAATGATTATGTATTTTATTGTTTCCATGATCATTTCTTTAATTTTATCTGTATTTGCACTGGGATTCAACAAAATGTTTCTGGACGGAAGCCGGGGATATCCTGTGCGATTTGAAGATTTATTTTATGGCTTCCGCCATCACCCGGATCGGGTTATTCTGGTACAGTTTCTTGTAATGCTGATCTCTCTGGCCTGCATTGCTCCTGGTTATATCCTTATGCTCTGTACTGTGCTTATGAATCTTTCTTTCCCGTTAATGATCGTGGGAATCATTTTACTGGTTATCGGATGCATCGCAGTTTTTTATTTTTCTCTTTCTTTCAGCCAGGCTATGTTTCTTCTGGCTGACTACGATGATCTCAGCGCCACGCAGGCTATGAAGGAAAGCCGCAAACTTATGGCAGGAAACAAGTGGAAATATTTTGTTCTGCAGCTTTCTTTTCTGGGTCTTCTCCTTCTCGGTGTTCTTTCCTGCTATCTTGGTCTTTTATGGATTCTTCCTTATATGACCATGACACAGACCAATTTCTACAGAAATATTACCCGGGAAATCTGAGCATACAAAATCACTTGAATAAAAAAATGGGTATCGCCAAAAAATCTGCGATACCCACCTTTTTATTCAGATAAACCAAATGCATCGTGTACTGCATTCATCGCAGACAATGCATCCTTGGAATCCACCAGTACGGTGATACGGATCTCAGAAGTAGCTATCATATTAATATTTACATTCTGACTGTACAGACATTCAAACATCTTTGCTGCCACTCCCGGGTTGGACATCATACCTGCGCCCACAATGGACAATTTTGCCACATCGCAGTTATATTCCACTCGTTCAAATCCTAACACATCCTGATATTCTTCCAGTAATTCAATGGCTTCTCTCAGATTTTCATGAGAGACAGTAAAGGAAATATCTTTCGTTCCTTCACGACCCACCGACTGAATAATGATATCCACGTTAATATTTCTTCTTGCCAGTGTATTGAATAATTTAAAAGCGCTTCCCGGTATATCCTGAATTCCTATTACGGAAATCCGATCTGCATTTCTGTCCAAAGCCACTCCGCTGATGATCATTCTCTCCATTTTCTTCACAACCTCCTTAACTTCTGTCCCTTCTGATTCATTTAGACTGGAACGCACTACCAGACGCACTCCATATTTTTTCGCCATTTCCACAGAACGATTATGCAGCACTCCCGCGCCCAAAGCTGCCAGGTCTAACATTTCATCATAGGTGATTGCTTTTAATTTTCTGGCTTTTGGAACCAGACGGGGATCAGCGGTATAAACTCCGTCCACATCTGTATAAATCTCACATGCATCTGCATGGAGAATAGCTGCCAGAGCAACTGCTGTGGTATCTGAACCGCCTCTTCCCAGAGTAGTATAGTCATCATATTTATTTACGCCCTGAAAACCTGTAACGATCACGATCTTACGATCATCCAGTTCTCTGCGTATCCGTTCTCCGTCCATTTTTTTCAGACGGGCATTTCCATGAGCGCTGGTGGTATTCATAGGCACCTGAAAAGCATTCAAAGATACTGCCCGAACTCCTAATTCTGCCATAGCCATAGCCATAAGAGATACTGACATCTGCTCTCCGATGGTGAGCAGCATATCCATTTCTCTCTTCGGTGGATTAGGATTGATCTCCTTTGCTTTGGCAATCAGTTCATCCGTATATTTTCCCATAGCGGAAAGGACTACAACCACATCATGTCCCTTCTGGTAATCCTGAATACACCGTTTTGCCACATTAAAAATCCGTTCTTTATTGGCCACTGAAGTGCCGCCGAATTTCTTAACGATTAACATTCTCTTCCGTTCCTCCTGACTGTGCAGACATTTTTCCCGAAAATTCTTCTGTTACCGGAGAAGATATTGCATCATCTCATATCCCTTTTCAAAAAAATTTCCACTTTTTTCTGCCTCTGCCTCGTTGTATTTCCATGTATGTTCCTTCTCTGCCGTACTGTCATATAACAAATAGGGAACCGGGTCTGAGGTGTGGGTACGTACACTGACCGGAGTTGGATGATCCGGAAGAATCAACATACGATAAGGTTCTCCGTACTCATCCATTTTCTCCTTCACCAGACGGATAATCCGCTGATCCAGATATTCAATTGCCTGTATTTTCCGTTCCACACTTCCCTGATGCCCCATCTCATCCGGGGCTTCCACATGGATGTAAGCAAAATCATACCCCTTTTTTGTCAGTGCGTCAACTGCTGCCTGTGCTTTTCCTTCATAATTTGTGTGCAAACCTCCATTTGCCCCTTCCACAGTTACATTTGTCATTTCTGCACCTACAGCAATCCCTTTCAGCAAATCTACCGCCGATATCATAACACCATTTTTACCGTATTTTTTCTCAAAGGAATCTAAAGAAGGCTTTGTTCCCGCTCCCCAGAACCATAAGCTGTTCGCCGGATGCAAACCCTTTTCTTTTCTTTCCAGATTCAAGGGATGGACAGACAATATCTCATAACTTCTCTTCTGCATCCATGCCAACATCTCATCTTCCGGAAGATATTCTCCGATTTTCCTCTCCAGAATATCGTGGGGAGGGGTTAATTCCACTGCTTTTCCCTTATTCCATATCAGACAGTGACGATAGCTGGTCCCCACATAAAACTGGTACGTTTCATTGGCCATTTCTTCCATAACTGCCTGTAAAAGAACGGCTGCATCTTCTGTGCTGATTTCACTGGAACTGTGGTCAATCATAATCTTATCTTCATAAGCCTCTTCCTCTTCAGATAATGTTACAATATTGCAGCGGATAGCAATATCTTCTTCTTTCATATCCACACCAATACTAAGCGCCTCCAGAGGGGAACGGCCTGTATAATACTTTTCAGGATCATATCCCATCACCGCCAGATTTGCTGTGTCACTTCCCGGCTTCATTCCCTGAGGAATTGTCTGCGCCATCCCAATTTCTGAAATCCCTGCCAGTTCATCCATAATCGGTGTATCCGCATATTCTAAAGGTGTTTTATCATTCAATTCTTTCACCGGGCAATCTGCCATTCCATCGCCTAAAATTACCACATATTTCATATCATTTCTCCTCCCTGAAATAACAGAAAAGAGCCGTCACACTGAATCATTTAGTGCGACAGCCCCTTATCCTCTAAAAACGAACCCGGATCATACCCAGGATATTATTAAATTCCGCTGCTTTTTCCAAATACTCAGCTTCTTTCATTTTCTCAGTAATAAATCCAAATTCACCATTCACTTCTGCCAGCACTTTGGCATCTACCTGTCCAAAAACTTCTTCCACTCTGGAAAGATTTTCCGTAAAGCTGCCGCTCATACGCACGAAAAAGCGGTTTTCCAGATCGCTGATCTTTCCCAGTTCCAGTTTTTGGCTGCTCCATCCACTCATCACATTGGTATCCTGATGTTTGGCCGCATCTATGACATCAGAAACAACTGCGCTGGCAGTGGGAAGTTTCCCTGCTCCGCTGCCATAAAACATCGTATCGCCCAAAACATTGCCGTGAACAAGAATTCCATTATATACCTCATTTACACTGTATAACGGACTGTTACTATTGATCATAACAGGTGTTACCATGGCATAATACTGATTTTCCACTTTCCGGCAGGAAGCCAGCAATTTAATATTTGCTCCCCACGCTTTGGCATATCGGATATCTGTCGAAGTGATCTTCATAATTCCTTCTGTATAAATATCCTGATAATCCACATGATGTCCAAAAGCAATAGAAGATAAAATAGCAATCTTTCGGCAGGCATCCCAGCCGTCCACATCAGCGGAGGGATTTCTCTCTGCATAACCTTTTTCCTGAGCTTCTTTTAAAACCACTTCCAGATCAGAACCGTCTGCTGCCATCTTACTGAGAATATAATTGGTGGTTCCGTTTAAAATACCGGTAATCTCTTCTATCTCATCTGCGGTAAGAGAAGTATTCAACGGACGAATGATCGGAATTCCTCCTCCGCAACTGGCTTCAAACAGGAAATTAATATTTTTCTGTCTGGCGATTTCCAGCAATTCCACACCGTGTTTTGCCACCAGTTCCTTGTTGGAGGTGCAGACTGATTTTCCCTGTTCCAGAGCCTGTTTCACAAAAGTATATGCCGGCTCTGTTCCTCCCATTACTTCTACTACAATTTTCACTTCCGGATCCTGAAGAATCACCTGAAAATCATGTACAATCTTTTCCTGGATCGGATCTTCGGGAAAATCTCTCAGATCCAGAACGTATTTTACCTGAATTTCTTCTCCGATTTTCTTATTGATCAGCTCATGATTGGTATTGATCACTTCCACCACTCCTGAACCAACGGTACCATATCCTAACACTGCAATCTGTATCATCCGTATCACTCCCTGCCTAATATCTTTAAGTAATGAACCCCTGTCTGTTCTTCCATCTGACCTACCATATCTTCCACATCTCCTGCTTCCGGCAAAATCTCCACACTAAGGGTCAATGTAGCAATCCCATTGATAGGAATACTCTGGTGAATGGTCAAAATATTCCCCTGAAACCGGGCAACGGTTCTCAATATATCGGAAAGGATTCCCGGTTTATCATCCATCTGAAGAATAAAGGTAACAGTTCTTCCCTTCGCCTGATCATGAAAAGGAAAAATATCATCTTTATACTTATAAAAAGAGCTTCTGCTGATTCCTACCCGTTCAGTGGCCTCCTGTACCGTAACTGCTTTCACTGAATCAAGAATCTTCTTTGCCTCTACCACCTTCAGAAGTACTTCCGGAACTGCTTTTTCTTTTACAACATAGTATTTTGTCTTATTTTCCATGTCTCCCCCTGCCTCATATTCTGTCTTTTCCGGGTATGTTCGCCACGGAAACACATTTGTAGCCATGCAAAAGATATTACCATATTTTTTTCCGATATGCAAGCTTTTTCTATTTTCCACTACCTCCACATATTAACAGATGAATGACATTTCTGCAGTATTTTCAAAGACTTCTTCCACCGCCTCCATGACTGGAACCGCTGCTGGAGGTATGTACACTGCTTTGTCCTCCGCCGCCGGAACCGGAAGAGGTATCTTGGGGAATATGCCTTCTTGTCACCACTTCATTTATGAAACGATCCTCTTTTCCGGATAACCTTAACCTTCCATTCTTCTGGAACGGATAGGAATAGTCACTGTGCTTCATCTTATAAGAGGAACGGACAGATACGGCAAAAATGATTCCGCAGGCCGCAGCAATTCCCAGTGCGATCAAAAATTCCACCAAAGTTATGGATCGATATCGGCTTACCTCGCCCGTTTCCACATTGTAATTGTACTGATTTCCCGGAATTCCATCTTTCATGTAAACTTCCGTCTGATCCAGCATCTGCAAAATACCAGTTCCATAGTCTTTCCCCTGAAGACTGGAATACCCTGCATCAATTACCAGTTCTATTCTCTCATCTGTGAAAAAGCGAATCATCGTTCCACTGGTGGAAATCCAAACATTTCCATTGTCCAGATCAATAAGAAATAGCGCCCCGTTTTCCCCGTATCCATTGGTATCGTAATAATCATCCGCATATTCTTCTGATGATTTCCCTTCTGCATCCAGAGTAGTCACTACCACATAATCCTGTTTCCACTCTTCCGACAATTCCTTTGCTCTTTCTGTAATAGTCTGTTCCTCAGCTTCTGTGAAAAGATCTGCCTGGTCTGCTACGATTTCCCCGGAAGCTTTCGCCGGCATCGGCGCCAAAAGCAGAATTCCCAACAATATCCCTGTGACCCACCCTTTTTTTCTCATACTCATATCAGAAATCCTCCTGCCAATCCCAGCAAAAATACAACCAGAAAAATAATTCCGGATACCAGAGCCAGTTTTTTCTTTTCCAGAGGAAGTTCACCACAAACCTTACCGGTCTGTCCATTGATGGCATAATAGTAAGTTTTTCCATCATTTCCCCTGTAAGTGACAACCCAGGCGGGAACCAGGGCATACTCCCAGTCCTCTTTCCTGGTTCGGATCTGAGAATTTACCGTATTTACCGTTGTATAGCCGTCCACAGTACCTCTGAGCATTTTTTCTGCATAATCCTTCACATCTTCCTGAATCCCCTGCTGAAATTCCTCCTGTTCCATATCTCTTTTTTCAGCCTGAAAACCGGATAAATATCCCATGGAAAATTGCTTTGCCTCTTCCATATTATACGGTTGTACCCCTTCTACCAGCTTTTTATTGGCTTTTTTCAGGGCATTTCTGGAAATCCCCGGAAATTCCAGATTTCCCTCCCGATAAAGATCATAATATCGAGTCTCTGTATATTCTGTATCTCCTCTTCTCCACACACGGACCTTCGTAGCCTTTGCCTGCATACGGGCCTGACCGCTCCAATTCACCAGCCAGTAAGGAAAATATACACCGGACAACAATTCTATCTGCTTTTTATCAAAAAAACCTTTGGGAACAAATTTTTTCTTACTTACATTTTCCAGAAACATGGATTCTGCCTTTTTGCGATCCACAGAAAATGGCAGAATCCATTTTGGCAGAAATTCTCCAGACACCCTTCCTGATAACACTACCGGATTATGGCAATAGTAACAATAGGTGGCTGCCGTAGTCTCATCTGTGACAATTTCTGCGCCACAGCTGGGGCAGGTATATACCACCGCTTTCTGAGTTTCTTCCTGATTTTCCTGAATTTCTTCCCCCTGTCCTTCATCAAAACCAGCCGCCCCGGTTTCCTGGGACGGCTGTGTATTGTTCTGTATTTCATCCATCTGTTCCTGCGTAAAATCAGAACCACAATACGGACATTCATACTGTTGGGTGGAAGGTTCAAAAACTAACTCCCCGTCACAATTGGGGCATTTAAAACTGATAACTGCCATATTTTAAACCTCCTGCCTGATATCAACGGGATTTTCCACACTCGCTGCAAAACTTCCCTGTATTTTTGTGTCCACAACTGCACACCCATTCTCCTGCCGGACGGGGCGCACCACATTCACTGCAGAATTTTCCTGTATTCTCATGACCACAACTGCATACCCAGGTCTCTTTTACCGGACGGGGCTGACCACACTCACTACAGAACTTTCCTGTGTTTTCATGGCCGCAGCTACAGGTCCAACTGTCTTTTGCTCTGGCGGCTGCTTCTTCCTTTGCTCTCTTTTCTTCTTCCGCCTGCCGGGCTGCCTGATTCATCTGCATCTGCTGTACATTAGCAGCAGACATGGAAGATGCCATAGCGCCTCCCATCTGGGACGCCATATTCATTCCCATAAATCCAACGGTACTTCCTCCCGGATTCTTTCCGGCAGACTCCATACCACGGGCGAATGCTCCCTGCACATATCCCTCCCGCACCATAGGATCTCCCAGCATAGCTCCCTGATTTCTCATATTGATCAGCTTCTGAGATTCCTCGTCGTAAGATACACTGGCAATTCCCACCGACTGAATCTCCATACCACGATTCTGCCGCCAGTCTTCATCCAGAGTATCCGCCATATATTTGGAAAGCTCCCGGCTTTTAGAAGATACATAAGAAATTCTCACACCGTCTGCCGACATCTGATTGATGGAAGATTGCAAAGCATCCAGAAATTCAAACAGATACTGCTCATTAATATCTTTGATTTCTACCTTCTCTCTGTTTTTTGGAATTGCTTCCACATAAAAACGGATAGGATCTGTAATCTTAATGGAATAGGTTCCGTGGGCTCTCAAAAATAATTCCGCATTATAAAAATTATCGAAATAATTGATGGGATTACGGGTACCGAACTTAATCCCCTTAATCTCCTGAAGATTCAGATAATAAACCTTCTGTGCTGTCGGTGTAGCTCCTCCAAAACGAAATCTGTCAAAAGAATTTCTGATCACTTCGTCCAGATTTCCACTGAACATAGATGGCATGGAAGAATTATCCACCGTGAAATATCCTGGTTCTGCACTGTAATCCACGATTTTTCCTCCGTCCATCAGCATCATAAACTGACCTTCGTAGACATGGATTACAGAACCATTGGAAATAACATCCCGGCTTCCCTTTTTATTAGCGCCTTTACCGGTGCAAATACCCCGGGTCATCACCGTCTGATCTCCCATATCTTCCGGTTCTACCACTTCCAGCCACTGGTCTGCAAAAGATCCCCCCACAGTTTCTTTCAACGCCCTGATAATTCCCATAAATACCTCTCTTTCTGCTTGCGCACAGAACTGTTACAAAAATTATTCCTCCGAGTCAGCAGATTTTTTTCCTCCCAGCGCAATCCATTTCAGATATCCGTTAATGAACAGATCAATATTTCCATCCATCACGCTGTCCACATTTCCGCTCTCTGTTCCTGTTCTATGATCTTTTACCATAGTATATGGCTGCATTACATAAGAACGAATCTGGTTTCCCCAACCAATATCCGTCACTTCACCACGGATACCGGAAAGTTTTTCCATATTTTCCTGTTGTTTCAGAAGATATAATTTTGCTTTCAGCATCTGCATCGCTTTATCTTTGTTCTGGAACTGTGACCGCTCATTCTGACACTGCACCACAATACCCGTAGGCAGATGAGTAATACGGATTGCCGAGGAAGTTTTGTTAATATGCTGTCCTCCGGCTCCGCTGGAGCGATACGTATCAATTCGCAGATCTTCATCTTTAATATCCACATCCAGGTCTTCGTCAATATCCGGCATTACATCACAGGATACAAAAGACGTCTGACGTTTTCCTGCCGCATTAAAAGGAGAAATACGCACCAGACGGTGTACACCTTTTTCTGACTTCAGATACCCGTAAGCATTCTCTCCATGCACTTCAAAAGTCACAGATTTGATACCGGCCTCATCTCCATCCAGATAATCCAGTACTTCCAGAGAAAAGCCTTTCTTTTCTGCCCAGCGGCAATACATACGATAAAGCATTCCTGCCCAGTCACAGGACTCTGTACCGCCTGCTCCTGCGTTCAGTTTCACAATGGCATCATTTCTGTCATACTCTCCTGAAAGCAATGTTTTCATACGAATACTTTCAAAATCTGCCTCAAACTGATCAAGAATCTCCTGAATTTCCTCTATCACTGAGGGATCATTTTCTTCATATCCCATCTCGATAAGAGTTTCCATATCTTCCATCTGACTTTCCAGATTTTCATAAGTTTCCTTATCATCTTTGAGACTTTTCAGTTCCTTCATCATTTCCTGGGAGCGTTCCGGGTCATCCCAGAAATCCGGCTCCTCCATTTTTCTTTCTAATTCTTCGATCCGCTTTTCCTTATTAGCGAGGTCAAAGTGAATCCCTCACTTCCACTAATGGTTGTGTATAGGAATTCAGAGTTGTCTTGAATTGATCTAATTCTACCAAAAGTTTCACCCTCTTTCCTTTTTTGACTCTGTTGTGAGTCTATACAATGCTTTTTTATTATACGTGTTTTTTCTCTGTTGCACAAGAAAATTTTATTCCCGGCCACTGATCATAGTTTTCCAGATAAATAGTTCCCAGCTCTTTCATCTTTTCCTGTTCCGGTTCTGACTCATCCCACACTGCTACCAAAGGAAATCCTGCCCGTTTTGCTGTCTCTGCCGCATGGAGTGCGTCTTCAAATACCAGTGTTTCTTCTACTTTTGTTCCCAGTGATTCTCTGGCCACCTGATAAATTTTATCGGAATGTTTCCCCTCACCTACCTGACGGCAGCAGAAAACAGACTGAAAATATTCTCGGATCCCTACTCGCTCTAAAGCGTATTCAATCATATAAGAATCTGTGGCAGAAGCCACACACATGGGAATTCCCGCCTCTTTTAATTCATCCAGAACTTTCCGGATTCCCGGTTTTTCTTCCACTTCATTCATGTAAAATTCTTCCATCACTCTGTAGATATCTCTGATCAATTCTTCCGGACTTTCTTCAAATCCATAGACTTCCTTCAAATGCTCTGCTGCCTGTCGCATACTCATTCTGGACAAAATATCCCCCAGTCCCGGCTTGGGTTCTTTCCCTCTTCTTTCCACATAGATATTTCCCAGACCGTACCACATAAACATAGAATCCACCAAAGTTCCATCCATATCAAAAATAGCGCCTTTTATATTCATTTTTTCCTCCGTTGTATCTATCCTTACAGCAACCTCTTCACTGTACAAAAATCCATAAAAAGAGCTGTCGCACCAGACATTACCCAGGAATCTTCCACCCCTGCTGCCACAACAGCTCTCTTTTTATCTTTTAAATTTTATATTTTTTTACGTCCACAACACTGTTTATATTTCTTTCCGCTGCCACAAGGACAAGGATCGTTTGGATATACTTTATCCTGCTGACGACGCACCGGACCTTTCTGTGAAGATTCGTCCTTATTTGTTCCGGTAACCTGAGCCACCTGTTCTCTTTCCACTTTCTGCTCAATGCGAACATGGTAGAGAAGACGGATGGTATCCTGCTGAATACTGCTGATCATACCGTCAAACATCTCGAAAGCGCTCATCTTGTATTCTACCTTCGGATCTCTCTGACCATATGCCTGTAAACCGATACCCTGACGCAACTGTTCCATATCATCAATGTGATCCATCCATTTACGGTCAATCACTTTCAGAAGAACTACTCTCTCCAGCTCACGAATCTGCTCTGCTTCCGGGAATTCCGCCTCTTTTACCTCATAGAGTTTAATGGCTTCTTCTTTCAGATTCTGTTTTAACTGATTTTTCTTAATGCCCTTTACACGCTCACTGGTAATAGTTTTCAGAGGAATAATCGGCAAAAGAACTGTATTCAGTTCCACCAGATCCCATTCATCAGATTCAAGCTCCTCATTGATACACATATCAATGGTATTGTCAATCGTATCTGTAATCATCTTACAGATAGCGTCTCTCATATTTTCTCCATCCAGAACACGACGCCTTTCTTTGTAAATAATCTCTCTCTGCTCATTATTTACCTGATCGTATTCCAACAGATTTTTACGGATTCCGTAGTTATTGCTTTCTATCTTCTTCTGAGCCTTTTCAATGGCGCTTGACAACATCTTATGTTCAATCTGCTCATTTTCCGCCACACCCAGGCTGCTGAATACAGACATCAGTTTTTCTGATCCAAACAGACGCATCAGGTCATCTTCCAGAGAAATATAGAATCTGGATTCACCAGGATCACCCTGACGTCCTGAACGACCACGGAGCTGATTATCAATACGTCTGGATTCATGACGTTCCGTACCAATAATCTTCAGACCGCCTGCTTCTCTGGCTTCTTCGTCCAGTTTAATATCCGTACCACGACCAGCCATATTGGTAGCAATGGTAACTGCTCCGGCAACACCGGCCTGTGCTACGATTTCTGCCTCCAGTTCATGGAATTTTGCATTCAGAACCTGATGCTTAATTCCCTCTCTTCTCAACATATTACTCAGAAGTTCCGAAGTTTCAATGGTAATTGTACCCACCAGAACAGGCTGGTTCTTTGCGTGAGCTTCTTTGATCTCATTCACAACCGCACGAAACTTCTCTTTCTTTGTCATGTACACCGCATCGTCTCTGTCAATACGCTGAATCGGACGGTTGGTAGGGATCTCAATAACATCCATTCCGTAAATCTCACGAAACTCCTGTTCCTCAGTCAGAGCCGTACCTGTCATACCGGCTTTCTTTTTATATTTGTTAAAGAAGTTCTGGAAAGTAATAGTAGCCAGAGTTTTGCTTTCTCTCCGTACCTTTACGTGTTCCTTCGCTTCAATCGCCTGGTGAAGCCCGTCGGAATATCTTCTTCCCGGCATGATACGTCCTGTAAATTCATCTACGATCAGAACCTGATCATCTTTTACTACGTAATCCTGATCTCTGAACATCAGATTATGTGCGCGGAGAGCCAGAATAATATTGTGCTGGATCTCCAGATTTTCCGGATCTGCCAGGTTCTCAATATTGAAGAACTTCTCTACCTTCCGCACGCCTTCTTCTGTCAGATTGACTACTTTATCTTTTTCATTGACAATAAAATCACCGGTTTCAATGATTTCTTCTCCCATGATGGCAGTCATCTTTGTCATCTCACCACTGGCTTCTCCACGCTCTAACTGTCTTGCCAGAATATCGCAGACCTCATAAAGCTTTGTGGATTTTCCACTCTGTCCGGAAATAATCAAAGGAGTACGTGCCTCATCGATCAAAACAGAGTCCACCTCATCGATGATGGCATAATGCAGATCTCTTTGTACCAGTTGTTCTTTATAAATAACCATGTTATCACGAAGATAATCAAATCCGTCTTCATTATTGGTTACGTAAGTGATATCGCAGGCATACTGTTCCCGTCTCTCATCATTTTTCATGGAGTTCAGGATCACACCTACTGTCAGTCCCAAAAACTCATGTACTTTTCCCATCCACTCCGCGTCACGCTTTGCCAGATAGTCATTGACGGTTACAATATGAACGCCTTTTCCTTCCAGAGCATTCAGATAAGCCGGACAGGTAGATACCAGTGTCTTACCTTCACCTGTTCTCATCTCCGCAATACGTCCCTGGTGAAGAATAATTCCACCAATCAACTGTACCCGGTAATGTTCCATGTTCAATACACGTCTGGAAGCCTCCCGGACTGTAGCAAATGCTTCTGGAAGCAGATCATCCAGGGTTTCCCCATTTGCCAGACGTTCCTTAAATTCTCTTGTCTTATCTTTAAGCTGTTCATCTGTCAGTTCTATCATTGATGGACGAAGTGCCTCAATCTTATCCACCAGGGGCATAATTCTTTTCAATTCTCTGGAACTGTGGGTTCCAAAGAGTTTTTCTGTTAATTTCATATGGTCACTCCTGTTAATATTCATGTTTTCACAATACTATTAACTATTCTAACACTTTCTTACCGGTTAGACAACTTTATTTTTTGTAAAAGCACCACAGCATAACATTCCATATCAAATGCCACATCCTCCTGCTGTCGTTCCACAGTCTCCATATCTTTTGGAAGCTGCACCGGAAGCAAACCGCCGCATCCGCTTCTTCCGGTGTGTCAACCAGAGTGAAAAACTCTCCCAGTACCGCTTTTGCCGGCGGTATTACATCCTGCTCCTGTGTGGGATGACTCATAAAATCAAGATAAGAACAAATATGGCGATCCGGCACATAAACCTTACTTCAAAAATCACCAGAGACAGTAAAGGAAAATACAATTCGTCTCTTTTTTGCCATATTTCACCCCTCTCTGATCAGTGTTGGACATCCTGACTTGCAAGCATTTCCATCAAATTAAATGACGGAAGAATACTGTTTATTTTCTCAAACAGTTTATCATCAAAATTAAACCGAACTTCACATTCCCGATCAAAAATCATCGTTGGTTCCTGCTCATCTGTAACTTCCGGCCACTCCGGAAGTGTTTTCTCCGCCGGAACACCTGTTCGGACAAACTCCATAAATGCACCAAATATCTGTGCTTCCAGTTTTTCTGTCACACCAGGGATTGCACAGACCTCCACTTTATCCGTATTGTGGAAGAAGAAAGGAATATCTGAGCAATGCCATGCAATCTTATGATTCATCGGAAATTCCAATGTAAATTCATAAAGATAGGTTCCCCCATTTTCTCCCCTGGCATGCAGCGCCGCAAGTTTTTTCGACGGGGCGCGCATCACCCGGTCAATATTCAAAAGGTCGGTAAGATCCTTACCCGGGTAGGTTTCCAAAAATACAGGAGCTATTTCTTCTGTATGCTCTCCATATATCTGACGCACAATCTCCATTCTCTCCTGATCTGTAAGTGCAGTTTTATCGAAAGAGGACGGAGCAAAAGCAAATTCCCCATAAACAGAGCCAATCATAAGAGGAATCTTACGGGCGTGTTCTCTCATACCAAACTGCAGAGGATTGCCCTTAAACCAGTCATTAACCTGAGGACCATTTCCCACATAACCTCCTGCCATGGCCACTGCAGGCATCACCTTAGTATAGAGCTGTACCAGCTCCGGATACGGCAATGTTTCCAGTTTTTCCACTTCTGTCTCTGCCACTCCCAATTCTGCAAGCATAGCTTTCACAATCTGCTCCCCGGTTCCCACACAGGAGGGCATAAGCATCTCGTCAGCCACACCGCTCATAATCAGCCCTCTGTGAAACAGCTCATCCGCTGCCGGAATCTGCATCAGATCTGCCACTTTCATACCGCCTCCGGACTGTCCGAAAATAGTAACATTATCCGGATTTCCACCAAACTGCGCAATATTGTCATGAATCCACTGCAATGCAGCTACCATATCCGCATGACCGGCATTTCCTGAATTCGCATATTTCTCACCAAATGGCGACAGATCCAGATAGCCCAGGATATTCAGGCGGTGGTTGATAGTAACCACCACCACATCCCCTTCCATACACATTGCATGGCCATCATATGCCGTCTGCTCAATGGAAGATCCCGCAGAATATCCGCCCCCATGCAGCCATACAACTACCGGTTTTCCTGCATCTGGATTCAGTTCTTTTGTCCAGATATTCAGGTTTTGGCAATGTTCATCCATCGGCCAGTAACGATGGGGAACCATCAGTTCTGCCGTTGGCGTATCCTGCGACATCAAAGGACACACAAAGCCATAGGAAGTTGCCTCTTTCACCCCTTCCCAGTGGGAGGGAACAGGCATCTGAAAACGGTCTGCATATGCATAGGGAACCCCCTTATAAATATATGTTCCATCATAAAAATAACCTTTTAATTTTCCGGAGGTTGTCTCCACTACCGGAACCTCATCATATCGAAATACTTTCATCTTTTCTATCTCCCTTCACTACGTTACATACAATCAGCTATGTGAAATTGGCAGAATTAAAAATTACCATAATCTATCCCACAACACTGATCACACTACCCACCAGAGCAATATTCCCTTTTTCGTATTTCTTCCATAACTAAACTCCATTCCAAAAAAAATGCCTCTTTTCCTTATATTTACGGAAAAGAGGCATTTTTATTTTTTTACTAGAATTCCGGTTCTATCAGACCGTAAGTATTACCTTTTCTCTTGTATACCACATTTACTTCATCTGTCTCTGCATTGCGGAATACAAAGAAGTTATGTCCCAGCAGCTCCATCTGTACACACGCATCTTCCGGATACATTGGTTTGATACCGAAGCGTTTTGTTCTAATAATGTTTACATCCTCTTCTTCCATAAAATCATCTTCCATAAATGTTTTCTGGAAGTTTCCGGCGCCCTGCTGCTTATTCACAATTTTGGTTTTGTATTTGCGAAGCTGACGTTCAATCACTTCTTCCACCAGATCGATGGATACATACATATCACTGCTCACCTGTTCAGAACGAATGATATTGCCCTTTACCGGAATCGTCACTTCAATCTTTTGTCTTTCTTTCTCAACACTTAAGGTAACATGGACTTCAGTCTCAGGAGTAAAATACCTTTCTAATTTTCCAAGCTTGTCCTGGATCGCTGTTTTTAAACCTTCTGTCACATCGAGATTTTTTCCGCTGATAATAAATTTCATGCTGTCAACCCCTTCGCCCTTTATTTTACAAAAGTTTAACCGTTACTTCTGTAAGTAGTTATATTATATCAATTTATCCTGAACTTGGCAACTTTTTTTGCAAAATTTATATACAATTCACAATTTTAACTGTAAACTTTACGAATGTTACTTTTCCATAATTTCCAAAATCTTTTTAAACTCCATAGTTCCACCAAAAAGATCCAGCGCGCTGCCTATCGTCACATCCACATGATTCTTTCCCGCATTGCGAAGAAGCTCCAGATCCTGATAGCTTCCTACTCCGCCGGCATAGGTCACCGGGATATTGGTACACTTTGCCAGCATTTTCACCAGTCCCACCTCTATTCCGGATGCTTTTCCCTCCACATCTACTGCGTGAATAAGAAATTCATCACAGTGGCTCGAAAATTCTTTTAATATTTCTTCAGTCACAGGAACCTGGGTAAATTTTTGCCACCGGTCTGTAACAATATAGTATTGTCCATCTTTTTTCCGACAACTGAGATCTAATACCAGATGTTTTTTCCCCACCGCACGTTCCATTTTTTCCAGATTTTCCCAGCAGATTTTTCCATCCCGAAATACGAAGGAAGTTACGATCACATGACTGGCTCCTGCTCTTAAAAATTCTTCTCCATTTTCATTATGAATTCCGCCTCCCACCTGCAGTCCTCCCGGATAAGCTGCTAAAGCTTCCAACGCCTGCCGTTTTGTGGCCTGATAATAAGGAGATGTTACCGGATTCAATAAAATGATATGTCCTCCTTGAAGCCCGTAAGACTGATATAATCTGGCATAATAGGCTCCATCCTGACCGGATACAAAATTTTCTTCTGCCTGATCTCCCTGATCAAGCAGACTTCCTCCTACAATCTGTTTTACTTTTCCATTATGTATATCAATGCATGGCCGAAATTTCATTTTCCTATCCCCTTTCCATGCATTGATGATACCATCATTTTATTCTGACAGCAAGGCGATTATTGATTGGCATTGGCGTTATTTTTCTCACTGCCGCCTCCGGTAATATCTTCCACACCTTCGCCTACTCCTTCTCCCAGATCCTTAATTCCCTGACCTACATCTTCTCCCAGATCTTCCACCACATTTCCATTATCTTTTCCGTTATTTTCATTTTCTGTATCTCCAGAAGTGGCATCATTCACATTACTGTCATTCATACCGTTTTTATCTGTTTCGCTCTCCGGGGTCATTTGATTTTCTTCTACAGCGCCGGATTTATCTTTGTTTTTGTTATCATTGGAATTGCCGCAGCCTGCCGCTATTCCCACTGCAACTGTCATTCCAAGAATCATGATCCATCTGTTCAAATGTCTTTTCATATTTTAATCTCCTTTTCTGTATTTGTATGTAACTGTGAAAATACGAAACAGTTACATTTAACTTTACTATCCTTACTATGTACAAGAAGAGAAAAAAATATGCATGATTCCATACCGGAAATTTTTTCAAAAAAAGACCGCCTGCATATTACAGACGATCTTTCCTTATTTTTCTTATCCGATCACATCGCTCATCTGATACCATCCCGGTTCTTTTCCCGCCAGATATTTGGCTGCCTGGATTGCGCCTTTGGCGAATATTGTTTTTGAGTAAGCTGTGTGCTGGAAAGTGATCACTTCATCTTCTCCTGCAAATATCACATCATGCTCTCCCACAATTGTGCCGCCACGAATCGCACTGATTCCAATCTCCCTGGAATCTCTCTTCTGTCTCACCTGACTTCTATCATACGTGTAATGATATTCCTGATTCAGTCCTTCATTGATACTGTCTGCCAGAGCAAGGGCTGTTCCGCTGGGAGCATCTACTTTCAGCCGATGGTGTTTTTCCAGAATCTCCATATCAAATCCTGCTGCTGCCAGTGTCTGTGCTGCCTCTTTCACCAGTTTCAGCAACAAATTGATTCCCAGTGACATATTGGCAGATTTCAGCACAGCCACACTCTTGCTGGCATCTTCTACTTTTTTCAACTGTTCTTCACTGAGTCCTGTAGTACACAGTACCACAGGGATTTTTCTTTCCACACAGTAATCTAAAAGAGTATCTGTCGCTTTTGCAGAACAGAAATCGATCACTGCATCTGCTTCCACCTGGCATTTCCAGATGTCTGTGAATACAGGATATCCATTATCCCGGTTATTTTCCAGATCTATTCCCGCTACAATCTCAATATCCGGATCAGCAGCAATCAGTCCGGTGATCACCTGTCCCATATGGCCATTGCAGCCGTGCATAATTGCTTTTACCATTTTTTCATCCTCTTCTCTCGGTTTTTAAGCCAGCTTCAGACCAAATTTTACCAGCTCTTCTGCCAGAACTTTCTTATGCGCTTCTTCCATTTCTGTAAGAGGCATACGAAGCGGTCCCACTTCCATTCCCATCAGATTCATGGCAGCTTTTACAGGAATTGGATTTACTTCACTGAACAGCGCTTTCACCAACGGGATTGCTTTTAACTGCAGAGCGCGGCTTTCTTCGATTCTGCCCTGTAAGAAGAGTTCAACAATATCATGTGTTTCCCGGGGAGCCACATTGGAAAGCACAGAAATAACACCTTTTCCTCCCAATGACATGATCGGAACAATCTGATCATCATTTCCGGAATACAGATCAATCTTTCCATCACATTTTTCCATGGTTTCTGCCACATGACTGATGTTGCCGGAAGCTTCCTTTACTCCCACGATATATTCTACATTTTTTACAAGATGAGCAATCGTATCTGCTGACATACTGCATCCTGTACGGCTGGGCACATTATATAATACTGCAGGAACTTTTGCAGCTTCAGCTATTGTTGTATAATGTTTGATCAGTCCGTTCTGAGTAGCTTTGTTATAGTAAGGGGTCACCAGCAAGATTCCATCTGCTCCTGCTTTCGCAGCTTCTACGGACATCTGTAATGCTGTGGCAGTGGAATTAGATCCTGTACCTGCAATCACAGGAATCCGATGATTTACCCTGTCAATTGTAAATTTGATTGTCTCCAGATGTTCTGCTTCTGTAAGAGTAGCAGATTCGCCTGTAGTTCCACAGATAACAATACAGTCTGTTCCTCCTGCAATCTGAGCCTCCAGAATTTCATCCAGCTTCTCATAGTTAACCTCATAATTATCTTTCATTGGGGTGACAATCGCCACGCCTGCACCTGTGAAAATAGACATAACAAATCTCCTTTCTGTTTGATTATATGATTTATGATCTTTTAACCCTGGCATCATAAAATAAAATAGAGGTGTGCCGCCAACGGAAGCCCACCTCTCAAGAATTCGCAATGAAATCATTTCATTTGTTTCTTTGGATAGCACTCCATCTTGCGATGACAGTCATAAGGTTTTTCACCTCTATGCCCAGGAACAAAATCTCAGGTCTCCTATTCCTTCGGCACCCTCTCCTTTCCCCTTCCTTCCCCTGCTCCTGATACATCTGAAAAGGTACTGATAGAACGTGCAACCTCTATCTCTGTGTTTCATTGTAACTGTACAATATTATTTACAGTTACGTCTCATTTACTATAGCATTATTCAATTTTCTTGTCAATCCACATACTCCAGTTTGCTCACAGAAATTTCGTATGCGGTTCTTTTTTCTGTCTCCTCCTCACTGATTCTTTTTACATATTCCCTGCTTTGAATTCTTCCCCAGATCAACACATGACCGCCCACCTGAAAAGCAGAGGCATACCGGGCATTTCTTCCCCAGCAGATACAGGGAATATAATCTGATTTTCCATAGGGTCTGTTTACTGCAATCAGAAGATCGGCGATTTCCCTGCCCAAAGGAGTTTTCCGGTAAACCGGAGGCTTACATATGTATCCATCCAGAAAGATGGCATTTGACTTCATATCTTCATCATCATCTGCCACAAATTCCACTTCTCTGGCAAAAACAGATAACACCAGTCTGTTTTTCTTTTCTTCATGCCGATTATAAGAACGAAACTGTCCCATCACATGGATATATTCTCCCTCATAATCTTCAGTCACATCCAGAAGTCTCTCAGAAATCATTACCGGTATCCGGTCTTCTGATTCACTGAGCCGTTTGACCAGCACATCCACCATATAAAATCCTTCTCCAAATACCTGATGACTGAATGTGAACCGGGATGCGATTTTTCCCATAATTTCCACCTGATTGTTTTCTACTGCCCATGAATGATTATTATTTTCCTGTGTCATTTCCATAATTTCCTCCATTTATCTGTTGATATATTTTATATATGCCGGAAAATGAAAAGATATTCTTTTTTTCCATCGACAAAAATCCGGCTTCTTCGAAAACCTTCTCCTATAAAGTCGATTTTTTTTCCTATTTCCCTTGTAATCTGGGAAAAATGTGATAGACTTGTATCGGTAGAAAAACCTGTGACCCATTAGGGTTTGATCATTGAAGAAAGGAAATATTTATGAAAATTAAAAGAGAAGATATCCGAAACATCGCAATCATCGCTCACGTAGATCATGGCAAAACCACTCTGGTGGATCAGCTCCTGCGCCAGAGCGGTGTTTTTCGTGCCAACCAGGAAGTTCAGGAACGTGTCATGGACTCCAATGACATCGAACGTGAACGCGGTATCACCATTCTTTCAAAAAATACAGCAGTTTATTACAAAGATACCAAAATCAATATTATTGACACCCCAGGTCATGCTGATTTCGGAGGCGAGGTAGAACGTGTCCTGAAAATGGTAGACGGCGTTATCCTGGTGGTAGATGCTTTCGAAGGAGCCATGCCCCAGACAAAATTTGTTCTGAAAAAAGCCCTGGAGCTGGATCTTCACGTAATTGTCTGCATCAATAAAATTGACCGTCCGGAAGCCCGTCCCAATGAGGTTATTGATGAAGTTCTGGAGCTTCTGATGGATCTGGACGCTTCTGACGAACAGTTAGATTGTCCTTTCCTGTACGCTTCTGCCAAGGCAGGTCATGCTGTTCTTGATCTGAATGATACACCGGAAAATATGGAACCTTTATTTGAAACTATTCTCAAGTATATTCCGGCTCCGGAAGGGGATCCCGACGCAGGTACCCAGGTACTGATCAGCACCATCGATTATAACGAGTATGTAGGACGTATCGGCGTGGGTAAGGTGGATAACGGTAAGATTGCAGTCAATCAGGAAGTTATACTGATGAACCACCATGAACCTGACAAAAAGAAAAGAGTAAAAATCAGTAAATTATACGAATTTGACGGTTTGAATAAAGTAGAAGTTCAGGAAGCGGGCATCGGTTCTATCGTTGCCATCTCCGGTATCCCGGATATTCATATCGGAGATACTCTGTGCGACGTGGCAAATCCGGAACCTATTCCTTTCCAGAAAATCTCCGAGCCTACAATTTCCATGCAGTTTATGGTAAATGACAGTCCTCTGGCCGGACAGGAAGGAAAATATGTGACTTCCCGTCACCTGGGAGAACGTCTGAAAAGGGAATTGAATACAGACGTCAGCCTCCGTGTAGAAGATACCGATTCCCCTGACTGTTTCAAGGTGTCCGGACGTGGAGAACTTCATCTGTCCGTTCTTATTGAGAATATGCGCCGTGAGGGATACGAATTTGCTGTCAGCAAAGCGGAAGTTATCTACAAACAGGACGAAAGAGGCAAACTTCTGGAGCCTATGGAGCTGGCATATATCGATGTGCCGGAAGAATACTCCGGAACAATCATCCAGAAGATCAGTGAAAGGAAAGGCGCCCTGCAGGGAATGAGTCTGGCAAGTGACGGTTCCACCAGACTGGAATTTGAAGTTCCTGCCCGTGGTCTTATCGGTTTCCGGGGGGAATTCATGACTTCCACAAAAGGAACCGGTATTATTAATACCATTTTCGATGAATACGCTCCCTACAAAGGAGATATTAATTACCGGAAACAGGGTTCTCTCATTGCTTTCGAAGCAGGAGAATCTGTAACCTATGGTCTGTTCTCCGCTCAGGAGCGTGGAACTTTGTTTATCGGACCAGGTCAGAAAGTATATGCCGGTATGGTCATCGGACAGAATGGAAAAGCGGAAGATATCGAACTGAATGTATGTAAGACGAAGCATTTGACCAATACCCGTTCTTCTGCCGCTGACGATGCTCTGAAACTGACTCCGCCGAAAATCCTCAGTCTGGAACAGGCTCTTGATTTTATTGATAAAGATGAACTTCTTGAGGTTACTCCTACCAGTCTGCGAATCAGAAAGAAAACTCTTGATTCCCGCCTGCGAAAGAGAGAAAACCTGAAAAACGGCTGATAAATATCTGTAGCATTATCCAATAATAAATATGCCCGGTCAAAGGC
>DETV01000017.1:0-9606 GCA_002361775.1 Eubacterium sp. UBA3279 | reverse complement strand
GCCTTTGACCGGGCATATTTATTACTTCAAATGTTCCAGTGGGAAATTTTATAATATGGTATTATCTGCCAGAATTTCCGGTTTATATTTCATGCTGTCCTTTTCCGTGATCGGTCTGATCACCTTACATGGGACTCCCGCGGCAAAGCTTCCTCTGGAGATATCTCTGGTAACCACACTTCCTGCTCCGATCACGCAGTCATCGCCAATCGTTACCCCGGGACATATGGTCACAGATGCACCCAGCCAGCAATTATTTCCAATATGCACCGATTTTGCATAACATAAACGCTTCTTTTCTCCGTCTGCGGTCAGAATTTCTTTTCGCTCCTTGGCCAGCATGGGGTGAATCGGAGTTACAATTGTTACATTGGGCCCAAAATCACAGTGATCCCCTATTGTTACCTCCGCATCATCCTGAATCGTCAGGTTAAAGTTGCCGAAAAATTTTTTCCCAATTTTTGTGTGTTTTCCATAATGAAAGAACACCGGTCCCTGTATAAAACTTCCTTCTCCCAGTTCACCGATCATTTCTGCAAGAATGGAAGCACGTTTTTCACTTTCATCTTCATAGGTACGATTATAATCCACATTTAATTTATGGGTTTTCAGCTTAATATCTTTCAGTTCCGGATCTCCGGGGCAAAACAAAATCCCCTCTTTGATTTTTTCCTCTTCACGCATCATCGCATCCTCCCTTTTTCATCAGCGTATTTGCATTTATTTTTTGATTCCTACCGGTATCTGGCGGGTGCATACCCGATCTAACAAAGCCTGATTATGGCTCACTGCAATCAATCCTATTTTTCTCTCTTCCACTTCTTTTAACAAAAAATTCCATATCTGACTTTGAGTGATCAGATCCAGCATGGTGCTGATCTCATCAGCGATAAGAAACCGTGTTCTTTTTCCCAATGCCCGGGCAATACAAAATCTCTGCATTTCCCCTCCTGAAAGTTCTGAAGGGAACCGGTTCATCCAGTCTGGTTCTATTCCCAGTTCACGAATGATCCTGTCTTCAATCTCATCCCCCTCTTCCAGCACTGACCGCATGGGAAGTCTGGGATTTACCGCCAACTCCGGCTGCTGCCAGATCATCTGTATGGGACAATATCCGCGATACTCTTTTATTGGTTTTCCATCCAACAGGATTTTCCCCTGATCAGGCTCCAGATATCCGCTCATAAGTTTACATAATGTAGTTTTTCCCACACCACTGGGAGCCACCAGACCAATTCTCTCCTCTTCCGTCATGGAAAAACTGAAATCCTGCAAAATTTTCTTTTCTCTTTCTCCGTACTGATATGTTACGTTCTTTATCTCTAATTTCATGAATTTCTCCTGTTCAGGCAGTATTCAGATCCCTTCCTGTTCCTTCAAACATTTATGTTTCCATGATACAACGGACTTTACCGCCACGCAATTCTTTATAAGGAATTTCTCCTTTACATTTTTCTGTACACTGCTCACATCGTGGAGCAAAAGGACATCCCTGGGGCATATCTTTCACATAGGGCTGACTCCCCTGGATATACTGAAATCCATTTTGAGGCAGCGCTCTCCATAGAGCTTTTGTATAAGGATGGCGAAGAGTGCTTTCCTGTTGAAAATCCGGAATATTGGCTTCTTCTACTGTTGTTCCCGCATAAAAAACCACAATTTTATCTGCCACTTCCAACGCCAGTTCCAGGTCATGAGTAATCACCAAAACTCCCGCTCCCTGATCCGCCAGTTCACGAAAATGGCTCATGGCTCTTTTTGCCATGGCAAGATCCAATCCCGGAGTAGGTTCATCAGCAATAACCAATTGAGGATTTTCAATCATCGCCGTAGAAATAAGGATTCTTCTGCTCATACCGCCGGACAATTCAAAGGGATATTTTTCTTCTACTTCTTCCTTCAAATGGTATCGCTGAAATATTTCTCTTAATTTCTTTTTTCGAGATTCCTCATTCTTTCCGTTTCGTATCTGGGGACCGATTTTCATCAGAGGATCCAGATACGAAAGACTTTGGGGAACCATAACAATTTCATTTCCCCGGAGTTTTTTGATTCTTTCTTTTGTCAGTGGCTCCTGACGATAAAGAATCCTTCCTCCCATACTGGCATTGTAGGGTAAAATCCCCATCACTCCATGAGCCAGAAGACTTTTTCCCGAACCGCTGGAACCTACCACGGCCACCATTTCTCCTGCTTTAACCTCCACATCCAGATCCCGGATTACCGGAAGTTCTATTTTACGCAATCCTTTTCCATATTGAGAAAAGGAAATATTCAAATGTTCTATTTTTAATATTGTCTCGCCCATTCCATTCTCCTACTCATGTACACTGGAGGGATCCAGAATTTTTCTGATGCCTTCTCCCAACACGTAAAATAATATTACAGTCACTACCAGGAAAAGTCCCGGAAATACTGCCAGCCACCATTTTCCTGTCACCAGATACTTCATGGCTTCCGAAAGGATAATCCCTATCGCCGGCTGATCGCTGGAGAGTCCAAATCCCAAGAAAGTAACGGAAGATTCATGTAAGATAGCATGGGGAAAAATCAAAATCAATCCCACAATAAACTGGGGAAGCAATTGAGGAAGTATATGGGTTTTCGCAATATACCATTTACTTTTTCCCAATTTTTCCGCAATCTGAATATACGGACTCTCTTTCAACTGGAGGACTTCTGCCCGGATCAGACGGGCAAGGGAAGGCCAGTGGGTAAGAGCCACACCGATTACCACACCTTTCACACCTTTTCCCACTGCCACAGAAATCAAGATCAAAAGAAGTATGTGAGGAATTCCCATGATCAAATCTATCAGCCATGTGATCACACTATCCACTTTTTTTCCAAAAACTGCGGAAGATATCCCCAAAATCAATGCGATCACTGCGCTGATTCCTGCGGAAACAATTCCTATAAAAATACTCAGGGACATTCCTTTTAAAGTTCTCACCAGCATATCCCGGCCTAACCAGTCTGTTCCAAACAGGTATGGCCATCCCGGCAACAGATTTTTTCTGGAAAAGTCGGTTACCTTCGCCGCTTCTGTGCATAAACTTCCGGCAATACACACTCCCGTCAAAAATAAGAGAGAAAGAAACAATCCTACGATTACCCGCTGTCTCCTGTTTCCTGTCTTTTTTTGTCTCATTATCGCTCTCCTCCTCTTCTGATTCTGGGATCAACCACACCATACAGGAGATTAGCCACCAGATTTCCTCCAAAAACAAACAATGCGCTGACAATGGTAATCGCCATCAAAAGAGGCATATCACTTCCAAGACCTGCTGCCACGGCTGCCTGCCCCAGTCCCGGATAAGAAAAAACCTGCTCTACCAGTACGGAACCACCAAATATCTCAGAAATAGAAGCAAACTGAAGGGTAATTACCGGAAGCAGTACATTTCTAAACCCATGCTGCCAGAATAATTTCCAACCATTCACTCCCCTGGCTCTGGCAAAAAGAACGTAATCACTCTCCATAATATCAATCATTTTCTCTCTTGTATGAAGCGCAATATTGGACACTCCCGTAATACTTAAAGTCAATGCCGGCAAAATAGCATGGCGAAGACGGTCTAAAAATGTCACCCCTGCCGCTTCCACGCCAATCGGCACGCTTAAGCCAATGGGAAGAATCTTCAGCCACACTCCGAAAACCATCAGTAATAAAAGCGCCAGCCAGAAAGTGGGGGTACTGGAAATCAAAAGACAGTAACCTTTTATCCCTTTATCCACCCATTTGCCTCTGTTCATACCGGAAATAATCCCCAAAGTCACCCCCAAAATACCGGACAGAATCCAGGCTGCGATCATGAGAAACAGAGAATTCGATAATTTTACTCCTATAACTTCTGTTACCGGCTGACGATACAAAAGGGAAGTTCCCATATTTCCTTTTACAAAATCCTTTGCCCATGACAGATATTGCTGCAGCGGCGGTGTATTCACACCCCAATACTCTTCCAGTTTTGCGACCTGCTCACTGCTGAGACTTCCCAAAGCCGCCTGTCCCACATTTGCCTGCAGCGGATCAATGGGGGAAGCTTTCATCAGCCAGAAGGTAACAATGCTCACTGCCGTCACAAGAAAAAGCATTCGGATGCACTGTTTTCCCATATAAATGGTCCATTTCTTCATAAAAATTTATTCCTCCCAAACGCACTTTAAGAGGCTGCCGCAACAGCCTCTTTTATTTATCAGTTCCAGAACCACCGGTCTACATTATTAACGATAGACCATCCATGGCCATGAGGATGAATTTTCTGTTCTGCAACCTGAAGTCCCTCTCTTACAAAATACAGGTGATCCACATTGCAAAGCCAGATCCAGGGAATATCTCCTTCCTGGGTAATTCCTGTTTCTCCGTCCCACTGTGCTTTTTGCCACAGTTCATAAGATTCCTCCAGATTGGAAACCTCCAATGCCTGATCCATATAAGCATCTACCTTTTCATTGGCATAAGGAGAATATTCTGCCTGACCCACCCCTGTATCCGGTGATGTATGGTAAATATTATACAGTTCCATAGGAGTATGCGCTCCCCATCCCCATACCAGCGGTTCTGACTGAGCGTTATCATAAGCCACATCCCAGCCGACTCCCTCTGTTGTTACCTGGATTCCCAGTTCGCGAAGCTGATTTGCCACATCTTCTGCAATTGCCTGACGAACAGAATCTCCATTGGAGAACATCAGATTTAATTCTGCTTTCACACCATCCTTCTCACGGATTCCATCTTTTCCTTCTTTCCATCCGCTCTCTTCCAGAAGTTTTACAGCTTCTTCCTGATTGTATTCCACTTCGCAGGCTTCATTGTACCAGGGCATTTTATCACATACGCTATATGCTTTTGTTCCGTATCCATTTAAAACATTTTCAATTAATTCATCCCTGTCAATTCCAATATTGATGGCCCGCCGCACATTTATATCTGAAGTAAATGCATTTCCATAGGTGATTCCATCTTTTTCTTCCGGTTCACTGCAGGGGAGATTAAATCCTCTGTTGTCTACCGTCTGTACGTTCATCAGGCTGTAGCCTTCGATTTGCTGATCACTGTAGGAAGCCGCCGTATGAGCCACATCCACCTGTCCGGCCATAGCGGCTGCCAGCGCTGCGTCTTCTTCCATAAATAAAACAGTCACTTTTTTAATCTTCGGCGCTTCACCATAATAATCCGGATTGGCCTCAAAAATCACCTGCTGTCCCTGATCCCACTGTTTCATAATATATCTTCCGGAACCAACAGGATTTTTTCCATAATTTTCATCATACGCGTGTTCCGGTACAATACCTACGATAGCCATGGTATAAGGCCAGATAGAAAACGGTTTTGTCATCTGAAACTCCACAGTTGTTTCATCCACAGCCACTGCCTTATCCAACATGGTAAAATCATTCACTGTACTTTTTTCTTTACAATTATTATAGGTAAATGCCACATCCTGAGCAGTTACCGGCTCCCCATCCGTAAATTTTGCATCATCACGAATCTTTACCGTCCAGGTAAGCCCGTCTTCACTGACACTGTAATCTGTGGCCAGATCTTTGTCAATTTTCAGGTCTTCCGTAGTTACCGTCAAAGTACTCTGAATCAACGGCTCATGCACATGTTCTCCTGCTCCCCATCCAAAAGCCGGATCAAAACCGGATTCCGGTTCCGAAGAGGGCGGCATAGTCACTACCACTTCCTCTTTATTTTCATTCACTTCTCCATCCGAAGATGAACCTGCTTCTGTCTCTTTATTTTCCTCAACAGCCTGATCATCACTCTGGCTTGTTTCCTTTTGTGTTGTTTCTTTGTCAGAAGCTCCGCAGCCTGCCAGTACAGAACAGGATAATACTGCGGCACATAAAATACTGATCACTCTTCTTTTCATTTTTTCGTTCCTCCTTGATCACTCTTGCCTCAGTATATCTTAACTTTTCAGTCTCCACAAGCCACCCGGGGGGTTATAAATTTCACTTTTTATCATAGGATCTCATTTTCCCCAAAAAAAGAAACTGCGGAATCAACAGACAAACATATCTCATCTGACAATTCCGCAATTTCTTTTATTACAAACTTAAGGATTTTTTTTGGGTTTCCCCACGACACTTTTGGGCTACTTTTTGTTTTTATGTGGAGGATACAAAAAGTACTGACATTATTTAAAAGTATCTTTTACAGCTACTATCCTATCTTCTTTCTGATATTTCCACAAGCCACTGTACGGGATATTTTTTCAAAATATTTTTTTCCCGGTTTTTACAGGGAATATGGCATATCATTTCATCTATTTATCCCCATCCCCCGGTTTTACTCTCCTCCTCTTCCCCACTTTGCCGATCCCTACCAGAAGTATTCCCGTCAAACTTATCCCTATTCCTGCCCTTTTCCCCGGCGCCTCATAAGAAAGTTCTATCCGATGCTCCCCTTTCTCAATTTTTGCTCCTAAAAAAGCAGTGTTTACTTTCTCAATCCCGGTTTCTTCGCCGTCAATTTTCAAAGTGAAATTCTCATCATAGGGAATACTGGTAATCAGATACCCATCCTGATTTGCCCGAAGAGAACCCTTCACCACATCTCCTGTGGAACCTCCCTCTTCTGCCTCAAAAACATTTTGATACAAATTTTCATCTCTCAGTTCTTCTAATTCCTCGCAAAATGCCTGAAGCTGACAAATTTTGTAATGTCCCGGTCCGAATTTCATGGTCATCTGGTTTTCTTCCTCCAATGTGACCATATAACGAAATACGGTATTGTGATTGGCATATTCATAAGTTGCATCGGTAAGGCGGTTGGTCTGGTTTAACAAACGGATGTACATATCTTTTGTTGGATGAAGATTCTCCACCTGAAACTGCAGAGCCAGTAAATCCCCTTTCTGCCCTTTCCCAAAAAGCCGGGCCTTCACTTCTGTTTCTTTCTTTACCGTAACTTCATACCCGTCTTCTGTTTTTTCTATCACCAGATTTTCTTCTGCTTGTTCCGGAAGGGTAATCTCACATTTTTCCATCTCTTTCATCGTTGTCCGGGACTTTTTCTCCTGTTCAACCACAGCCCGGGATAATAGCGCCGTCTGATTCAATGGAAATTCCAGATTCTTATACTCTTCTTCTCCCATCACCTGATTTGTTGCGTATATCAAAGGCGCCGCCTGATCATTTTTATATATCTGATAGGAACCCTGATTTTTTACCATCTCATATCCCGCAGGCTTCCAGGAAGAAATCAGATACCGCACCCCCATAAACTGTAAAAAACAGGGATTATCTGTCTGGGACTGCATCAGATAATTTCGAAAAGGCTGATTCAGCAAAAATATTTCATTGCGAAACTTCCAGTAGCAGGGATTGAATGCTGAGGAATACAAGGAGGTGATCTGTTGTTTTTCTCCCTTGATCCGATTCAGATTGGCTTGATTTTCTTTCCCCTCTCCCACCTGATCCAGTCGATACCACTGAGCATCCTCCTCCAAAATCTCTATGATTTCTTCTCCCTGCTCCTGATTTACCAGTTCTTTGTATTCCTCTTTTCCCAAAATATAATGACTCTGTTTACTGATTCCCCAACCACAGAAAAATAAAATCACACAGCTTCCCACCACCGGCCAGGGAATACGAAACAATTGCAGCTTTTTTTGCAATGCGAATAGAATCAACATAAGAGCCAGATCCATAACAGCTCCCAGCCAATATTTACTGAACTGTCCACTGTTTCTTTCCAGATAAAATAAAACCAGCAAAATCAAAAACGGCAATACTTCCCGGAAACTGTCTCTCCTGCTCTTATCCCTGTTTTCACCAAAGGTATCCTTTATATACCTGGCTGTTTCCAGGCAAATCAGGGGAAGAAAAGGAATGAAAACTTTATTTTTATCATAAAGTCCGCCATTCAGCAAAAAACAAAACAAAGAAACTGTCAAAATAAGAAGTAAAAGTCCGGGAAGTACTTTTCTTCTCCAGGAAGATTTTTTCAAAATTCCTCCCAAAAGAGCCAATACTGCCAGAACCGACAGCCCAATTCCATAAGGACTGTAAAGAAACCTCATAGGAACAAAATCTATAAAAGAAAGTTCACTCTCCGCCAAAGCCATTTGCCCTCTCCCGGAACTTATCGCCAGAGCCGTAGGAAGCAACAACCCTCCGCAAAGAAGCACACCGAAAAGCAAATTTCCCATATAACCCATTCCTTTTTTCCAGAAATCCTTCCGGGAAACAAGTAAATATTCACTAAATGCATAAATTCCCAATACGGCCAGACCACCGATACTGAAATAAAAGCTGGTAAGAATCATTCCCACCACGCCTCCAAGCAATACTCCCTTTTTCTTTTCCAGAAAATATCGATCTGTTCCCCGAAAAGCCAAAAGAAGAAACGGCATATAGTTTACAAACATCAACTGATTATAAAAATGATAAATAAACGGAGTTGCCAGACCAAACATACAGGAAATCCACCAGGTAAGTTCCCGGGAAAATTCTTTGCGGGAAGACAGCCAGCCATAAAAAAGCGCCACTGAAATTCCATAGCAGATCATACTGCTCCCCATAAGATATGTATCCATTTTCACAAAGGGCAGCAGATAGGAAAATAAAATCACCGGATTATACAGACCGTAGTAAGACAGATTATATATATTCTGTCCCCCGCCCAGATTCCATGCTATATCCGGAAATAAACTTCCCGTCTCGTAAAATCTCCGGCGAAAATAATCGGGAAATACACTGTGCTGACTCAGCCAGTCTACCCGGGAGCCAAAAATCCCATACTGTCCCACAAACAGCCAGCACAAAAATATACTTCCACCAAACAACAGCCAGGTATTTTTATCTTTCCACAACTTTTTCATAACGCGTTTCTCCACATAGTTTCTTTTCTGCTTTCTCTTTTTCCCCACTGGATTCTTTTACTATGTAGATAGGTCTGCGTTTCGTCTCCAGATAGGTTTTTGATAAATATTGGCCAAGAATCCCCATACAAAAAAGCTGTACTCCACTCACCAGAAATACAATGCACACCAGAGAAGTCCATCCTGCCACCGGATCTCCGAAAATCAGAGTTCTTGCCGCTATAACCACCACCATGAGAAAAGAAATAAAACAAAATACTATTCCTGCTATAGAAGCCAAAGACAGAGGAGCTACGGAAAATCCCATAATTCCTTCCAGAGAATATGTAAATAATTTTCTCAGTGACCATTTAGTTTCTCCCGCACATCTTTGAGTGTTTTTAAATTCCAGCCAGATAGTGGAAAAGCCCACCCACTGAAAGATTCCTTTGGAAAACCTGTTATATTCATTCATAGAAAGAACCGCATCTACCATTTTCCGCTTCATCATCCGGTAATCTCTGGCTCCCTCCACAATCTCTGTATCAGAAATTTTATTGATGATTTTATAAAAGTTTGATGACAAAAAAGACCGAAATCTGGGTTCTCCTTCCCTGTCTGCCCTGCGGGTTGCCACACAGTCACAATCCTTCTTACTCAAAAGTCCATACATCTTGGGAATCAGAGCCGGAGGATCCTGAAGATCCACATCCATCACAGTCACATAGTCCCCCGTTGCATAAGAAAGCCCTGCATAAATTGCCGCTTCTTTTCCAAAATTTCTGGAAAA
>DETV01000106.1 GCA_002361775.1 Eubacterium sp. UBA3279 | reverse complement strand
TGCGATTTCAATGTCAGTTTTGTATCCCATAATATCTACCTCCTTTTATATCAATCAGCTCCTCTGGCTGAAAGATTACTGTACCATAACCCTTTACCGGTTATTTTCCCGCATTCTGTGTAACAAAAGTGCGCGTTACCATATTAGTCAACACACTCTGATGCATAATAGATACGAGAATGATATTTGCAGTAGCCAATGCTATCGTCTGAATTACTCTTGTGGAATAAAGAACTACCCAAGGTGTTCCATAATAAATATGAAGTCCAACAGTAGTAAATCCAAGAGAACCAACTAAACTGTGAATAATAACTACCACTGCAATTTTCCAGGTGTTCATTTTATCGTGAAATACATAATGTTTAAATATGCCAGGAAGAACACCGGTCAGCACAGATGACACCAAAATGAACGGATTGGGCGCATATCCCTGAATCAGACATCCCAGCAAATCAGAAAGACCTCCACAAATCCCTCCGATAATAGGACCAAACCAAAATCCAGCAAGATAAATCGGTGTTGCGCTGACTGTAATCCTTAATGTTGAACCTATATTAATGGCAAGAACTCTCGCCAGTACCAGATTCATTGCTACCAAAACACCTGCAAATACGACAGTTTTAATATTCAGTTTTTTCATGAGTATTTCTCCTTTTATTCGGCATAGTAGTTTACTACACCAAAGGCAGAGAAGATACTCTCTGAATAATCTATCTTTAATGCAGTAGCGGACGCAGCAATACATCGTGGAAAGATTTCACGGTTTCCTTCGTCCACAGGCAACTTCCCATCCTGTGACACTTTACGCGTAATGCTTACTCTACTATACTTACACATCTGTTTTCTCCTTTACAAGTCTGTGTAACGCCTTATTTTCTATTTTATTGTGACAATGCTTTTATCATAGTAATGGTGATATCTCCTACCACCGCCATATCCTCCGCCTGAAAAGCATTTGGAAAATTGTCGGAGAACAAAATCTGTGAAGAAGGAGGAAATTCATCATCACCTGCCCACAGAATCATCTGAAGACGATAGCCATTTATAAATTCAAATTCATAAGCTATATCTCCATGAGCTAATTTTTCTGCGTCGATTTTTTCCATGGCGCGGCTAAACAGCTCCTGTTTATTGCCAAAGCCAAAGGCCAGACGCATAAGACATCTTCCCTGGAATTGTTTCAGATAAACATTTCCCCAGGGTGTTTCCCGATAAGTAAGAAATCTTCCGGTTGAAAAAGATTTACATCCTTCCACCAGATAACGAAGAACCAATATTCGTGCATTTACTGCTGTTTCCAACGGATAATAACGGATAACCTCTTCTTCTCTGTGAGTGACCAGATACTCCGGATACTTGATATCATAGGTTACTCCCATAAGTTTCAGGGTAAATACCTGTTTTTCAGAATCATAAGGAATGCCACTGCGCTGACTCATCTCCAATGGATCTGCATTTTGAAACAACTGTAAATAATGTTCATAAGGAATTCTCTCTTTACTGTCTTTGTCATACTGTAATTCCATGATGCTATCTCCTGATCTTTTTAACTTTCTATCTGTTGCACATTCTCATCCGCACAGCTTTTTACGTTACTGTGATTCCTGAATTCATATCCAGGAATCACAGAATAATCTGTATAAATTATTTTTAAGCTGTCACAGAAGGAAACATGGTAGTATCTGTATGAGGAATAAAACATGCCGCTACAAATTCATCCATATATCCCGGAACTGTACTCAATTCCATATACGTCATATTACTTGCAACTTCATAAGTTTTTCTCTCTGCTTCTTTCGACAACAGCATGGTGTATGCGCCTGACAGAGAAGAATTTCCAATATAATGGAACATTTCCAACGGAATATCCGGGAACATTCCAATATTTACTGCATTGCGCATATTAATACCACTTCCGATACCGCCTGCCACATAAACATTTTCGATCATAGACACATCAAAATCCAGTGAACTTAACATAGTACGGATCGCGGAGAAAATAGCGCCTTTGGCCCGGATAAAGTTGTCAATATCCACTTCCGTAATCTCCACATCCTTATCTCCCCCTGCATCTTCCGCAAAAGCCAGAACATAACTTCCCATGCCATATTTATCCCGGCGTACCCGTTCCCCTTCTCTCACAAACTTTCCTTTGGGATTGATGATTCCTGCAGAAAATAATTCACTGATCACATCAATGATTCCTGATCCACACAAACCGATAGGCTTCTGCCCTTCATCACCCACCACATGGAAAGAAGGTTCCATGGTTTCCTTATCAATGGTACAGGCTTCAATTGCACCATCTGTCGCCCTCATACCGCAACTGATATCTCCGCCTTCAAAAGCAGGACCGGCTGAACAGGCGCAGCTCATCATAAAATCAGAATTTCCAAATACCAGCTCACCGTTGGTACCCAGATCAATGAACAGAGAAAATTCCGGTTTGTTCCAGATCATGCTTACCAAAGTACCTGCGGTAATATCTCCGCCCACATAGCTTCCAATATTAGGCGCAATGATTATATGGGCATCCGGATGAATCTGAATTCCCAAATCCTGCGCATACAGAGAATTTGTCTTAAAGAATGTGGGAATATACGGCTCCATTCGTATGGGATCGGAATTGATTCCGGCGAACAAATGATTCATCGTTGTATTTGCCGCAACACACATACGGTAAATACGATTTTTAGGAAATTTTACTTTCCGGCACATCTGCTCGATCATTGGATTGATAGTCTCCTCAATAATGGCTTTCTGAAGCTTATCTTTTCCTCCCGGTTTTGTTGATTCAATGATACGGTTAATGACATCAGCCCCATAACGGATCTGTCCATTACCTGCGGAAGCCTTACCTAACACCTCACCTGTGATCATATCGATCAACAGACCAGATACTGTGGTTGTACCGATGTCAATTGCAAGACCTCCAACCACAATTTCCTGTCCCTTCGGGAAAATATCATAGACAAAGATATTTTTCTTGTTCCCTGTTCTTCCGATAACACAACGTACTGAAAAATCACTTTCCCGTAAAACGTCTGCCAGTTTTCGGATCACTGTGTAGGGAATTCTCACAATTTCCGCACCTGTCTGCTTCTTGATCGCCCGCATTAACCGCTCGTTATCCGGCATGGTATCATCCAGACTGGGAATATCCATTTCCACATCGATGATCTCCATGTCGTTTTTCAGGAGAATACCTGCTTCTTCCACATCATTCTTTGCCTGACGGAAAATAGCAACCTCTTCTTCAGAACTCAAATCTGCAACCTTCATTCTGCTGCGGTATGCAGATGCGATATCCGGTACTTCTACCTCCACATCACTTTCTATCTTGCTACAGCAAGACAATCTCCACCCTTGTGCATACTCTTCCTCTGAAATATGTCTTGTCTTTGGTGAATCTAAAGTTCCATTTAATAATTTTACTCTACATTTTCCACAAGAACCATTTCCGGAACAGGGGGCGTCGATTGCAACATTTGTTTTTCTGGCCACTTCCAGAAGATTTTCTTCAGCGGCAGCAAATGCCTCTACCAGCTCACCGCTCTCAAAACGAAACGTTACTTTAAACATGATCTAAGCCTCTCTTCTTTTCTTTCGGGTCTGCCAGAAATCTGGCAGAATATAACATATATGTCTTTATTAAAATACCACATTTTATGAAAATCGTCAATGACTCCTGACAGGAGAAAAAAAGTCCCTGTGATTTTATACCCATAAAACCACAAGGACTTTTCCTGAATTTTATTCTCTTTTATTCGTAAATTGTACGGACATTCTGAATCTTTTCACACTGGATTTTTGCTACCCTTGCAATTCTTCCATGACCATACTGAAATGGTTCCGGTTTTATAAATAATCTTTTCTTCTGCGCATCATAGCTATAATCCACTGCTGCTCCTGTATCCAGCCATACCATATCTTTAATTTCTGCATCCACATTCTCAAAAGCGCTGTAATTTCTTGCTTTTGTTTTTAATACGCAGTCATCTCCCCATGTTCCGGGATCTACAATCACTGCGTACAATGTATTTCCGGAAACCAGACAAAAATCCTGTCCAAAACTTCCTATATCACAGGGAAGAGCTTCATAAAATGCTTCTCCATTTTCTTTTGTCCATTTTCCCAGTTCCTCCAGAAATCCCATATGCATTGTGGACAGGGAACCATCTAATTTTGTTCCCACACCCAGGAGAAGATTTCCTCCTGCATTTCTTGCCTGCAGCATGGATTTTAAAATCTGACTGACAGATTTGCAATTGATATCGTCTGCAATTCCCCAATGATCGTTAATCGGATAACACATTTCTCCCATGTAATATTTTTCTTTATCGGTACAGTCAAGACGCTCTGCCTGTCCCTGTTCAAATGTGACACAGTCAATTTCTCTGTGTCCGAACACTCCCGGTTCATCCAGACCTGTATTATTTACAATAATAGCTTCCGGCTGATATTTTCTTATGATCTGGTATAATTCATCCAGTTCCCAGTCTTCTTCCGGTTTACTCCAGTTTCCATCAAACCAGAATCCCCCGATTTTTCCATAATTTTTACAGATGATTTCCACTGACTGGCGAAGATACTTCAGATATTCTTTAAAATTATTATCAAAATCTTTATGATGCCAATCTAAGGTTGTGTGATATACAAATGGAAGAATATCGTTTTCATGGCAGGCATCAATCCACTCTTTCAAAATATCTCGTCCTCCCGGCGTATGCATTACATCATACTCTGAAAGTCCACGGGTATCATACAGGGAAAAGCCGTCATGGTGTCTCGCCGTAAAAGTCAGATATCTGGCTCCTGCTGCTTTTGCAGCCTTCACAAGATTTTCTGCACAAAAGCTGCTATAAGAACATTCCAATGCTTTTTTCTCATACAAATCCGGATCCATGTTCCGCAGTCTCATAGCCCATTCTCCGTGTTCATACTGAACATAAGGACCATAATGAATAAAAAGCCCCAGTCCTTTTTCATAAAAATTTTTAATTCTGTTTTCCACTATCACTGTTTTATGCCTCCTTCTCATGTAAAAATGTTTTCATTTCAATAACTTTTTTCTCTATCCTTGATTCTTCAGCCGCAAAACACATCAAATGACTTTCCAGAGAATTTTTACCGGAAGATACACATTCTCCATTTTGCTCCTGATTTACCAGTCTTACAAAATCATAAAGGATTCCAAAATCTCCGCCGCCATGGCCATATTGGTTTCCATCGCTTTGTCTTTGAATTTCTATATGTTCTTCTTCCGTACTGCCAAAGCGATGCATCCGGATTTCATCCTTATCCATGTCTCCAACCAATTGTCCTTTTGTTCCTACCACTTTGATTTCTCTTGTCATATCCGTGGTAAATGCGGTCATCAATAATGAAGCTGTGATTCCTTTTTCAAACTCCATATTTACTATCTGCGTATCCACCACATCATTATCACAGGCATACACACATCTTCCATAAGGTCCTTCTTTCAGGGCTTTTATTCTGCCTTCCATGGAAAGATCTGTGGAGATCATGTCTGTAGGCCATCCAATATTCTCTGTAAGATATATTTGGGAAACATGGTAAGGACAATCTTTTTCCCGGGGACATCCATCAAGACAACGCTCCGGCGCTCCTTTCGGTCTGTTTTCCCCTCGAAAATGTTTCAACGTACCGAAACTGGAAATATTTACACACTCTTCTCCCGCCAGCCACCGTATAATATCCAGATCATGACAACATTTTGCCAGGATCATAGGACTGGATTCTTCTGCTTTTCTCCAGTTTCCCCGTACAAAACTATGAGCATAATGCCAATATCCCACATTTTCAATCTGAGAAATAGCAGTAACCTCTCCCAGTTTTCCTTCTTCAATAATTTCCTTTATTTTCCGATAAAACGGTGTATATCGCAAAACATGGCAAACACTGAGAATTCTATGAGTCTCTTCAGCTTTTTTTACCAGTTTTATACACTCCTCCAGTTGATTACTCATTGGTTTTTCCAACAGAATATCATACCCTTTATCCATAGCTATGCATGCAGGTTCAAAATGCATTTCGTCCATTGTACAGATGAAAACCGCATCAGCCATTTTTTCTTCTGAAAGAACTTTTTTCCAATCATCATATCTTCTTTCTTCAGGAATTTCACATACGTCACCTAACTGATTTCTTTTTTCTTTGTCTGGTTCAGCAACTGCAACGATTTTTAATTCTTCCGGATGTTCTGCCCCATACCTGGCATATATTTTTCCCCTGGCTCCTGCTCCAATAAGAACTGCCGTTATCGCTCTCATACCCTTATCTCCATTCCTTATCTCAAATCTTCAAGACTTCTCAACAATTCCTCATAAACTGCTTCAAATTTGTCCGGCGCTTCAAGATATTTTGTATTACTCTCAAATACTTTTTCTATTAATTGTTCCGCTTTTTCAGGATATTTCTCCTGCAGCATTTGCAGCAGCATCACATCTTCCGCTCCCTGTCGCTGAGCCTCCAGACGCATTCCCAACCAGGGCTCATCTTTTCCCGGATAAACAATAAACGCATCTCCGCAGGGGAAATTAGTTCCTATACCTGTGGGATTATAGCAACTGGTTCCGACAAAAGGATCCATCTGTACAGGAAACTGATTAAAGCCCCAATGCAAAAATCCAGTAATTCCATATTTTGCAAATCCCCAGAACAATACTCTTCCTTTCAGTACTGCAAAATCCAGAAATCTGTTCAGCCATTTTCCTTCCGGACCACAACACACATAATTCCAAACTTTTTTACCATTTTCCTGACAGGTTTCAAACTCTGTCTTGTCTCTCTCATAACAGGATGTTACAGGAACCAGCACATCAATTTTCTCTTTGAAATTTGTTGTTCCCACCGCTTCAATGATCTGTACTTCCGGAATATGTTTTTTCACTATGCCCACAGCCATACCGTATTGTTCTATTCTCTTATTCAGCGCCCTGTCATCTTTATAATGTACATCCGGCTCATCATGAATATGCAGCAGCACATTCTTATCCCATCCATATTTTTTCAAATATGCTGCCAGAGTCTGTATAAAGTTCTCTGTGCTTTCCAATCCTTCCCTGGATGTGAATGCTATATCCGGGAACATACTGCAACGAAACTCTTCCGTATACATATCCGGCGTTCCGTCTTCCAAAAAGCCTCGACTAAGAACCGGCCCAATTTCCAAAGTATTAATTCCTTCTTCCTTGAAAATTTGTATCATCCTGGTTAAATGCTCAAAATCAAATTCCTTTTTTTCTTCATCTGCCACACATTTTCTGTCCAATTCCAGATAAAATGCAGTCTGATGTGTCCGCTTCATTGCTTTGGCATATTTTCTTAAAACAGTCCAGAAATTATTTTCCCCGTGGAGTCTGCGGATTGCTTCCAAAGAAAACCAGTTGCTGATTTCAAATTTTCCTTCCGGAATTTCAACATTGTATACATGAATTTTAATCTGTATTTTTTCTTCTTTACCGTTATCCCTGATAGTAAGAATTCCCTCACAGTTCCCCAAAACTCCTGCTTGTGGAGTGAAACACAGATACACAGCCGCTTTCTTGTCTACTACCGGTAGTTTGTCTTTTTCCCACGGAATAAGACAGTCATACACGTAAAATGGCGCTCTCCGGGTCACATAATCCCCCATTGATTCTTCCCACTGGTCCACAACCATGCTTCCACCCTGAGACACACCATCTCCTGTATTATATTCCACCGGTATTGCTTTCATTTGATACCGTTCAACACCAAACCCCTGTAATTCCAATTGTATTTCTATATTTTCGCTGTCAGATTCCACCAGAATCTGTAACCCTTTTTTTCCGTTCGCCGCCATAACAAGAGAACATTCCCGTCCCAATTCTCCCAGCACATTATCCGGATATAAGAATTCTTCCCTGCTCGTAATAAAACCCTTCATTACCTTCTCCTTTAAAAGAGAGAGAATATTACAAACTTGATCTGAACTATACAATTTGTAATATTCTCTCTGCTACTCATTTCTTTATATTTTATTTCTTACTCAATTTCAACTCCTGCCTCTTTTGCAGCAGCATTTACTTCTTCTAACATTTCTGAAAGACCTTTTTTCTCATATTTCTTCATCAGATCGTCGATCATTTCATCTACAGGTTCTGTTCCCATCATAATCTGCAGCAAATCATCTGACGGTTCATAAACGAATGTATCTTTTTTTGGTGTGGATAAATATCTTACCGCATCATAGTATTTCGGAAGATATCCATTTTCCACAGCATCCTGATGACGCTGAACATCCAGATCTCTGTATTCTTGCGGAGCAGCGCTTGGGCTTTCCATATCCCAACTTGCAGGATCCCAGATAGCCAGACTGGAAATAGAAGAACTTGGATTCTTAAAGGCATATTTATCTCCCAGAACCACGCCTTCTTTCATTACAGGTTTTCCGTCTACCATATCATAGTCTTCGCCCTCAATACCACAGAACATCAATCTTCTACCATCTTCTGAGTACAGATAATCAAACAGTTTACAGATAGCAGCCATCTTTTCGTCATCCACAGATGAAGAAATATATGTTTCAGACCAGGATTCTGTATCTACAAAATAATATTTATTGCCATCTGCGCAAGGGAACAATTTTGCAATCTTGATATCATCATAGAATTTTCTTCCATATAACTGTTCATAATCTTTTCCAATCTCATGATACAGCCAGGATGGACCTGCGCCTGCAAAAATCATGGCAGCATTCTGTCCCTGAAGGAACTTTTCTTTTGATGTATCGGCTTTTGCAAGGGCAATATCTTTTTCAATAGTACCTTCCTGATACATATCCCTTGCAAGCTGCATTGCCGCCTGCATATCGCCTGCAAAATAGCTTGGCATAAACTGGCCGTCTTTTTCCACCCATTTCTGTGTAAGGATTCCTCCATATGGATAAATAAATCCATCGATCAGCTTCGGAATAGCCTGTGTCATACCGCCAATATTTTTGTTTTCCGGATCTGCTTCCATAATCTTTTTAATCATATCCCGGAATTCATCATATGTTTCAGGTTCTTTTGTAACGCCGGCTTTCTGAGCCAGATCCCAACGATATACCACATTTCTGTCCTGAACACTGTATGTAATATCCCCATATGTCTGTCTGGGAATCATATAATATTTCCCATCTCTTTTAACTGCCTGTGCTTTATCCATTTTCAGATATTCTTTCAGATTTGGATATTCATCCAGATTTTCCGGTAAAGCCCGGATAACACCCTGGTCTACCCAATTTGTGAAGAATGAAGTACCCACATAATCTCCTACAAAAATATCCGGTAACTGTCCGTTGGTTGCCCACAACTGAATTTTCTGTCCGGAATCATCCCATGTAATATTCTGTGGAACTAATTTTACTCCTGTTTCTTCTACCAGTTTCTTATAAATCGGATCCTCCGGATCGCTCAATCCGTCTTCTGCCCCCCAGATAGCAATAGACACTTCAACCGGTTCATTGGAATCCTCTTTCTGAGAATCTGTTCCCTCTTCTTTCTGTGTTGTCTCATTACTTTCTTTACCGCCACACCCGATAAATGATGCAGGTAACATCACCGCTGTGAGAGACAATGCAATAATTTTTTTCAGTTTCATTTGAATCCTCCTCCTTTTTATTTACTCTTTAATTGCCCCGATCATAACACCCTTTACAAAATACTTTTGCAGGAACGGATACAGACACATAATCGGCAGCATAGTAATCACGATAGTTGCCATTTGTACTGACTGAACATACACCTTACCCTGGGAATTGACCATAGACTGTGCCTGAGTTGATAACTGGTTACTGAAATTTACCAGAATATCTCTCAGATAAATCTGCAGAGGTTTAATGTTTTTGTCACTGATGTACAAATATGCATTCCACCATTCATTCCAACGTTCTACCGCATAAAACAATGCGAATGTAGCCATAAATGGTTTTGATATGGGCAAATAAATTTTATATAATACTTTCAAATCATTTGCGCCGTCAATTTTCGCCGCATCTTCCAGACTCTGTGGAAGACCGGAAAAATAATTCTTCATAATGATCACATAATATGTACTGATCATACCCGGGAAAATCATTGACCATATACTGTTCGTAAGTCCCAGGTTGCTGACTACCAGATAGGTAGGAATCAATCCGCCAGAAAACAGCATAGTAAAGGTAATCAGTAAAATCAACTGTTTTCTTCCCAAAAGGCGTTTTCTTGACAATACGTAAGCCGTCATCACAGAGATTACCATATTCAGAGATGTTCCCACAATAGTAACAAATAACGTTGTCATTACAGATTTAAAGAAGAACACATCTCCTATGATCATCTTATATCCTGTCAGATCGAATACATGCGGATACAGATAAGGACTATAAGTGGCGCTTGCCTGCGTATTGGAAAAAGAAACAATCAATACATAATAAAACGGATATAATGTAAGCAGGCCGAGAATTCCAAATATAGTGTATAGTCCTATATCAAAACCTGTCACTTTTTTATTTTTCTTTCTCATATTTAGTCACCTCTTAAAATAATCCTTCTTCGCCGGATTTTACAACAATCCTGTTTGCTACAGTGATCAGGATAACACCGATAACTGATTTAAACAGACCCACTGCTGTTGTATATCCAAAGTTACTTCCGGTCATAAAGGAAAGCCTGTATACATATGTATCAATGATATCAGCCACCTCATATACCGGTGCAGAATACAAGTTAAATATCTGATCAAAGCAGGCGCCGCCCATAATACCTCCTACCTGAAGAATCAGCATGATACATACAACACTTCTGATTCCCGGCCAGGTAACATACCGCATTTTCTGCCATCTTCCTGCTCCGTCAATATCCGCCGCCTCGTACAACTGCGGATCGATACTTGTCAGGGCTGCCATGTATATAATAGCGTCCCATCCCACCTCTTTCCATATCTGTGAAATCCATATAAACGGTCTAAAAGATTTCAAAGACATCAATGGTGCAACTTCTGCCATTCCAAAACTTGCCAACACCTGATTTACAATTCCGTTGGAAGAGAACATCATAATCAAAATACCGGACAATACAACCCATGAAATAAAATGGGGAAATGTAAAGATTGTCTGAAATAATTTTTTTGCTCTCGGGCTGCGCACTTCATTCAAAAGAATGGCCACAATAATCGGTATTGGAAAATGGAATATTAATTTACCAAAACTGAAAATCAAAGTATTGGCAACTGCTCTCCAAAATTCCGAATCGGAAAACATCTGTGCAAAATGCTGAAATCCTACCCAGGGGCTTCCAAATATTCCGCTGTTATACTGATAATTTTTAAACGCCAGTACAACACCGCCCATAGGTGCATAACAGAAAATCAGGTACCATGCTATCGCAGGGATTAACATGGCATACAAAATCCAGTTACTTTTGATACTCTTTAGAACAGAGTTTGTTCTGTTTCCTCCTCCCTTGTTTCTCATTACGTTCATCTCCTTCCTGTTTGATACATTTATTATAAAAAAATGCTCTTTTATTTGGTATGGATAAAAAACTGTACTTTTTCCTAAAAAATGGATATTCTTTATTATTTACCTAAAATTTATACATATCCAATTTTTTTTACATATGTTATAATTCTCTTATACATTTTCACTAAAGGAACAGAGGTGCCACTATGAAATTTACCGATTTTTCCGTAAAATAACAATTTAAATTAATCACTATTTGTATATGTCTCCTGATTATCATATTGTCATCTATTTCTCTCTTTTTTGTACATCAGGCATTGATCAAAAAAAATTCTACTTATATGAAAGATGTATCTTATAATTCTCAGCTTGAAATTTCTCATAACTTTGAGCAGATTTCTTCTATTATAAATACGATCATTGTTGACCCGGATTTGGAAGATTTATTAATATCTCCTTACAGCGCCAGCACAGTTAAATCTCTGAACAATCTCAACAGAAAATTTGATTTTTTTTCTAATACCCTTCCCGAACTTGCTGATATCTCTGTTTGTTCCGATGATATCACCTGGTCAAATTTTTTTGATAAAAAAACCGCAGGGGAATTACGAAAAAAAATTTCACATTCGACAGAACTCCAAAGTCTTGGACTTATGCACAATCCTTTGACCACCCGTTCTGCACCGAACAACTATTTCATTGTATTCGCTCAGAACATTTATGGAATTACAAATCCTGATACATATGGAAAAAATTTAGGCACTTTATTTATTTGTTTATATCCGGATTCCCTGCTCCCTTCTGTGGCCTATGAAAATAATAATTATATTTTACTGGCAGATGATTCCGAACATTACTATACTTTACACGGAGATGATAAAGAAGGAGACAATATCTATAAACTATATACAGACCAGAAAGATACCCCGTCTTATAATGACTTTTTAATTTCAGACGAATATATTTTTCATACAAGGACGATCCAGGATACCAATTACAAACTGATTATCGCTTTTGAACGTACTGATTTAGAAAAAACTATCATTAAGACTTTTATATTTTTGTTTTTTATTATTTTACTTTCCTGCGGAATTATTTTGCTGCTCTTATACTTAATTGTAAATAACATGATCTTACCTCTGGAAAAAATGGCGGCATATATGGATGTCCTTTCTTCCTCAGCGGAATCTACCGTGGAAGATACTATTCACCTGAAAGGTTGCGCAGAAATTCGCACCTTAAATGACGCTTTCTCAAATATGTTGTCAGAACGAAAAAAACTCACGCAACAGCTATACCAAACAACTGTCAATCTCTATGAGACTAAACTCCAGAAAAAAGAGGCAGAACTAAAATTTTTACGCAGCCAGGTAAATCCGCATTTTCTTTATAACACTCTGGAATCCATAAAAAATCTGGCATTAGAAAATGATGTTCCCGTCATTGCCAACATGACAGAAGCGCTGTCTCAGCTTTTCCGTTATAATGTGAAAGGGAAACAAATGGTTCCTCTGGAACATGAACTTTCTATTGTTTCTGCCTACCTGAATATTCAAAATATACGTTTTGGAAAATCTCTTCAGATTATTTATAGTATTATGGAAGATACAAAAAAACTTATGGTGATGAAATTTCTTCTTCAGCCAATTATAGAAAACTCTATTGTCCATGGATTTGCCAACCGGGGAAACAGTGGTACGCTTTTTATTGCTTCCCACTGTCACGATAACAAACTGCAAATTATCATTCAGGATGATGGACAGGGTATGTCCTCTGAACAATTGGATAAGCTTAATTTCCTTCTTCAAAACAATCCATCAGACACATCCTCGTCAGAGAACCATCTTGGGATATCCAATGTCCATCACCGCATTCAGCTTGCCTACGGCACTGAATATGGATTATCTATAGAAAGTGAAGAAAATGGAGGAACTCGTATTACTCTTTCTCTTCCTATTATTGAACCCGAAAAGGAGGATTCTTAAAATGTATAAAGTTGTAATTGCAGATGATGAGCCGCACATTTTAAATTATCTAAATAATTACATTCCCTGGGAAGATTTTTCGCTTCAGGTTGTTGGCTGTGCTTCCAATGGCAAAGAAGCTTACGATCTTTCTCTGACAAAAAAAGCGGATATCCTGATTACAGATATCCGCATGCCGGAAATGGATGGCCTCCAGCTTTGTGAAAAATTAAAAGAATTATTACCAGAAATACAAATTATTATTATCAGCGCTTATTCTGATTTTTCTTATGCACAGAGAGCAATCCAGCTTCATGCCCTGGGGTATTGTCTTAAACCACTGGCTTCCGAAGATTTGTCTCAATTGCTTCATATAGCAATCCGTTCGCTTAACAAGCACAAAACCTTACATTATGACGAATTGCTTGACATTATTGAAGACGGATCTCCCGGCGAGATTCAACACTATTTTCGTATGTTTGGACTGAATTGTAAAGAATACTACGTTGCGGCCTCTATTCACACCAGTGATATAACAGACGCACTCCATGCAAAATTAACCATCAAATTAGGAAAGCATAAATATCTGTATTTTTCCAACAAACCTTTTCATACAGACAATGCCAAACAACTGATATGCTATTGCCAAAAACCTGCGGGAATCGCTGTTTTCCCTGAGCCGATTTCACCTATAAATCTAAAATATTACGTGGAAGATGTAGTTGTTATGTCTTTTCAATATTTTCTTACCGGGTATCCCACTTATAGCGAAAAATTAGTGGAGGGTTCTCTCACTGATGATTTTTTTCAAAGACTGACAAAATCTTTTAGTTCAAAATCAGAACTTACAGCTCTTTTAAATGAATTAAAAACAATTAATGCATCTATGATTTTTAATATCAGAACAGCATATAAGTTTTATCACATGGTACTCCACTGTCCTTTGATGGAAAGCGCTTTTGATACAGAAGAGTATTTGTTGTATGGATATGAACAGTTGGTTACAGAATATAAAAATTTTCATGATATGCTGGACTGTCTTTTAAATCTTATGTGTACTTCCAACGCCCAGATACCGGATGTTACCGCTAAAGTATCTTCCTTTATGCAGATTATAAAATATTTAAATGATAATTATCAGCAGGATATTTCTCTCCAACAATTAGCTGACGCTTTTCATTTGAATGCTTCTTATATCAGTTTCTTAATTAAAAAGGAAACGGGATTAACATATTCCCAGTACCTGACGAATTTGAGAATCTCACAGGCAAAAAAACTTTTAACTTCTTCTCAGCTTACCTTAACAGAAATTTCTGAATCTGTGGGATTTCATGATTATTTTTATTTTATAAAAAAATTCAAAAAAATAACAGGAGTAACTCCTGGATATTATCAAAAGAATCTGTCATCACAATGGAATAACGATCAGATATAAAAACCGGCTGTGCCAAAGCACAGCCGGTTTTTATCTGTATAATTTTATTTTACAGATCCAGATAGGAATCTGCATACAGTGTATTGTTTTTGAATACGTCACAGGATTTGATTGTTTCCATCAGACGAAGGTCACATGGGTTAACGATAGCAGATGTAAGACCCTGCATCATAGCCATAGCAACCAGTGCGGAATCCATGATCGGACGAATATTCTTTGGCATACCATTGGAGTTATTGGACAGACCACCTGTAGAATTCAGACCCATATCGCTGAACATTTTGATTGCTTCCAAAACTTCCATCTGTTTGTCCTGCATTCCTTTAACAACCAGGAACAGAGGATCGAACCACAGATCTGTAGGCTCCATACCAAGCATCATACCTCTTTCCAGCATGTTCTGGCAGTGCATCATACGTTCATCATTGTCTGCTGCAATACCTTCTGCTGAACACAGAGCGATAACGATTGCGTCATTTGCTGCAGCCAGATCGATATTTTCGATTCTTCCGCCTGCATCTGCAGAGTTAACGATTGGTTTTCCTTTGCTTCTGTTATATACAGAAATACCAGCTTCGATAGCTTTTTTATTTGCTGTATCCAGAGCCAGAGGTACATTGTCAAAGTTTTCCTGAAGCAGTTTAACTGCCCATTTCATCAGGTCTTCACCATCATTTTCTGCTGGTCCGATGTTCAGATCCAGATAAGTAGCGCCTGCATCCAACTGCTCTTTTGCACGTTTCAGAATCGGTTCCGGATCACGCTCATCCATTGCTCTGCGGATTACCGGGGAAATACAGTGAATTCTTTCACCAATTGTAACAAATTTTGCCATAGTATTTTCTCCTTTATACTTTACTATCATGACAGTCTCATCTGATAACATTTACAGAGGTTATCAGATGAGTTTTTCATTAGAAACGAATTATAATTCTCCTGCTTCTTTCATATCTTTCAGGAATTTAACAAGCTGTACAGCTTCCAGAGGAGCTACAATGATCTCCCATCCAGGAAGTTTTGCTTCCAGGTCACCTTTCAGTACGGCAACTTTTCCAGGAATGATCAGCTTTCTGGATTTTACTTTGCTTTCAATATTTTCCTGGATATATTTGGAGATGGAAGTTCCGGAGAATTTACCAGCAGCCCAGGATGTAAGAACGGAAAGTCCGCCTGCATCATTGATAACCAGGTTCACCGGTACACCGGATCTCTCCAGCTCACCGGATACGATAAAGTATGTAAGAGCAAAGTCTACAGTTGTCAGACAGATAGAATTCTCATCTGCACCATTCAGAGGATACAGACCTGGTTCTACCTTCATTGGTTTCTGAGGATCTGTAAATACGTTCTGACGCAGACCAAACAGTGCCAGAGCCTGTGCATATCCCAGATCTTCTGTAACTACGATGGAACCGTATTTCATAGTGAACAGAGATACTAAAGCTTCCTGCATATATTTGTCATGAAGAGCCAGTTTTGCTGTATTTACAATTGTCGGATATCCGAAAGTTCTGTCCTGATCTTTCAGGGCTGCACGGCGGATCTGTACTGCGTTTGCATAAGCTTCTTTTACAGATGCACCTGTAGCATCGATCACCAGATTTTTATTTCCGGCTTTTTCCAAAGCTGCAACGGTATCATAAATCTCATCCAGATCTGCTCCGCTTACGCCAAGAACCACGCCAGCTTCTGTTGCCAGAGCGTTCATAGCTTCGTAATTGGAAGCATTTGCACCGTTGAGAACCGGTTTTCCATCTTTGCAGATTCCCAAAGCAGCTTTTGCAACTTCCACATCATCGCAACCCAGTACAAGAGTTTTTCCTGTAGCTGCTGCTTTTTTAACCAGTTCAAGATATTTGTCTTCACCAGCGTTTGCATCGTAGTTTACATATACCATTTCAACTACCATTCTTTCACCGATACGTTCATAATCTACTGCAGGAATAGCTGCAATTTTTGCATCGATTTCAGCATCATCCATGCAACTGCACAGTGAAACTGCATATCTTGTTTTATTTACGAAAGTTTTTTCATGTCTGTACAGAACTGTTTCTCCACCCAGAGTGTATTCGCCTTCGCCTGTTCCAACTTTGATTGTCTTCATTGGCGGTGCAGTTGCCTCAGACAGAGCTTCCATTGCTTCACTGGAAACGTGAGGACACTGCTCAATTTTCATAGCACCCTGTGCTACTTTCATGGAGAATGCCATACAAGTAGGACATCCACATTCTTTACAGTTCTTTTTTGGTAACATCTTAAAAATCTGAATACCTGATAATGCCATAGTTTTTATCCTCCTGTTCTATCGCTTACACTTACATTAATTCTTTGATCATTTTAGAAATGGTTGCTACAGACTGAGGATGCATTAAGATTACTGCATCAGATCCTGAAGCCAGGTCTGCTGCTGCAGTCATGATTTCCATGGAAATACCACGTTCTTCTACTGGTCCCCATTCCGGCATATCTTCTTCGGAAGCCATGGATTCTTTTACGCTCCATGTTTCAGAAGATACTGGTGTAACGATAGGCATCTGGAGCATAGCATCACCCTGTGCCAGCGCTGCTGCTTTGATACGATCCATAGTAGAAACTACATATTCGTATCCATAACCAACTGCTGCAGAACCAACGTTCATAACGATGCTTTCCGGTTTAACACCCAACTGAGTTGTTACTACGTTCAACTGTTTTGCCAGGTTGATATCTACTGCAGACTCAGCGCCAACTTTCTGATCATAAGCCAGACCTGCTGCTGCACCTACTGCTTTGTAGTTTTCTTCTCTTGCAGACAGAATCAGAGCATTTTTACCCTGTAAAGCTTCCGCAACTTTAGCTAGAAGTTCTGAATCTTTCTCTACGTTTTTGCAGCCTTCTACAGCCAGAGGCATGTCAGTAGCATCTGCAACCTCTTTTACAATTGCTACCAGTTCTTCTACAGATTTGTTAGCTCCGTTTGGATCTCCGCCTTCCAAACGCAGGCAAATGAAATCAGCGCCTTCCATTTCGGATGCTTTTTTAGCAATCTCACCCATGGTAGTACATCCTTCGTAGTATGCTTTCAGTCCTGCAACTGCCGGAATTCCCATATCAGAAATTTCCACACCTACCTTTGGTGCATTTTTCATTTCTCCGTCAAATGTGTAGAAAGGAAATACATTCTCTCCTCCTAATGTGACTGCTTTTTCACCGCATCCAATAGTAACTTCTTTGATGGATGCATTAAACTTCTGTGGTTTACGATTAAACGGCATTCTCATTAGCCTCCCTTTTATTTATTTCATGGCTGCCAATCTTCCACCAAATGTACGCGGGCTTTTGGCAGCCATCTTTCACTTATTTAAGACTTTATCGGTAATATTTGATGGAGTCACAAAGGCATAAAAACACTTATGTGCAAGCACAATGTGTTTTATGCCTTTTGACCCTGGTATCTTACATCATTGGATCAAGACCCAGAGCAGGATGTCCTTTTTCTGTCAGGAATTCTACCAGTGTCTCAGGATCAGTTGCGATTGTTTCGTCACCGATCATATCTGTAAAGTTTTCAATACCGTACAGTTCTTTTGCTGTCTCGTTCAGTCTCTCAGCAACAAAATCTTTCAATTCTTTTGGCATCCATACGATACGTTCGATACCGCCTTCAGCTTTCATGAATTTCTTAGAAGCGATGAAGTGTTTTCCATGACCCATGAATCCAGGAGTCTGAACTCCACCACCTGTCATAGAAGCCAGTTCAGGGAAGGTCATTCCCAGAGGAGTCATACCAGCATATTCACGGTTAGCGATACATACACCGTTGGAGAATGGCTCGATACCACAGATACACTCGAAACATCCACAGGATGTCATTGGTTTTTCCATGATAGAGTACAAAGATACATCTTCCAATGCACCCTGAGACAGTTTACGAACTGCTTCGTTAACGTCTTCGTACTCACCGATTCTCTCATCGATTACACGTTCTTTTGTGATTACCTGACATGGTCCGTTCGGATCCAGCTCATTTGTAGCTTTTGCATCCAGCCATGAAACAGCACCACACAGTCCCAGACGTTCCGGTGTAACCACACATACGTGGCTTGGGGAGAATGCCTGGCACAGGATACAGCTATAATATACATCTACAGACTCATCTGTAAGAGTTCTCAGACGGTCATCACGTTTGTTAAATGTAGGAATAGCCACTTCATGACGAATTCTTGTACATTCAGCAGGATCTGTGTAAATTACAACTTCACACTTATCAACAACTGCTTCAAATTCATTTTTAACAGATGCATACAGAACTTCACCGATATGTTTCAGACGGAAACCTGCATTAAATGCATTTTTGCTGATACGGATACGCTGCATATCTCTCTGTCCGGTGTGGTATACACCTTCGATACAGTTGATATAGTTATGGAATTTACGCTCGATAACCGGTTCGAAATCCGGCTGCATAGCTTTACCAGCAACTTTAACAACATAAGCGATATTGTTTTTGCTTCCCAGTTCCATCTCATCAACATCCGGCCCAACGATTGTGATCTTGTGATCTTCTACTTCGTTCATCTCCACATTGTGTACCAGCTCAGCACAGTCTACACGGGAACCGTCAAACTCTACCTGCATATCTCCACGACGGATAATTTCACCTTCGAAAGCAGAAGCAAATGCTACAGGAATATCGATATTTGTGATTTTAATCTTAATATCGCGTGCTTCCAGAGATGTTGCGTTGAATTTGCTTACATCTTCCTGAACGATCAGGCTCTTTGGTACACGGAAGATATTTTCTGTCTCATTTGTTACAACCGGGAATCCCAGTGCGATAGCGCCTGCACCGCAAGCTACGATCACATCATCCAGAGGAGCAAATGCGTTAACGAATGCAGGTACACGTTTGAATGTGTATTCCATCAATGCTGCTGCATCGCCTGGTTTGATGTTACCAAAGATCAGAGCTGCTCTCAGAGCTACAGATACTACATGGATAACAGCAGTAACATCTTTACCCAGAGGAATAACACGAACGTTTGCGCCTGTGGACATACCAGCTTCTGCAACCTGATCACAGATTCCACCAACCAGTGTTACCAGAATACCCTGTGCCTGATAAGATTTTACCAGAGCTACACCTTCTTCAACGGAAGGAGCAGAGCCAAGGATAACTGCCACACCAGGGATATCGCCTGTTACCAGCGGCACACCAAGTTCACGAATTGCAGCATCCGGCAGATGTCCAGCCAGTGGAGCTTCGTATGGTGTTGCGCCATCGATATATTTAAGAGCTTCAATAAATTCTGCACACAGAGCGGTTGCAACACCGGACATAAATGCATCGTTCAGACGAGGCTCTCTTGTCATAAGAGTTTTTACAACTCCCAGAGCTTCTTTTAATTCTTTTAAGTTTGTTACTTTTACACCTGTTACAGCATAGTAGCAAGGTAAGCCGTATGCAGTTTCAGGTAAACTGACAGCTTTCTCTTCGCCATGCTGGGCGATTGCTGCATCAATTGCCTGTTCTGTCAGACCATATACAGCATCATTTCCATTAAATACTCTTTCAAATAATGTCAATGTCTTTTCCTCCTATTCATTGCAATCATCGATTTTATCGATCTTTTTCTTTATTTTACGAATCTCATCTACTGCAGATTTACTGTAATCGTAAGGGGAGCATCCCTGACGGTCTGCATCCATGATCTCCGTATTATAGTGGATAAATCCCAGCAGATCCTCTGCCGGAATGTGTGCTTTTACAAATTCCTCATCTTTCTCATCGCGGACTTTGTTGGCAACCACATGAACCTGTTTTACCCCCAGGTCAGCGGCAAGACGCTTTACGTTCTTGTAAGTCTGGATACTCCGGGAACCCGGTTCTATCACTACGATGAACTGATCCATACCTTCTGTAGTTCCCCGTCCCATATGCTCCAGTCCTGCTTCCATATCTAAAACCACCACATCTTTCCGATGAAGCACCAGATTATTGATGATTCTTCGAAGCATCACGTGTTCCGGGCAAACACAGCCGGCGCCACCGGTCTCCACAGTACCCAACACCAGAAGTTTTACTCCGTTGCATACTTTACCGTATGCATCCGGGATATCATCCACTTTAGGATTGATTTTATAGTACTGATTATCCGGTCCTGCACCCGTTCTCTCTTCCACCAGTTTCCGCATCTTGCTGATGGGAACAATACTGTCCAGTTCCTCTTCGGAAAATCCCAGCGCCAGTCCAAGATTGGCATCCGGATCCACATCGGCAGCCATTACATGTCTGCCCTCTTCCGCATAAAGTCTGGCCAGAGTCGCAGCAAATGTTGTCTTACCCACGCCGCCTTTGCCGGTAACTGCAATTTTCATATTCTCTCATCCACCTTAAATAAATATTTGCCTGTATTCAAAAACCGGTAACAGACCGGAATCTGTCATTAGATTCCCAGAGCTGCTCTCTTTTCTTCGATTCTTGCAATCATCAGGTCTACTAATTTCTCAATATCGGTCTCAACTGTAAATGCAGCATCACACCATTTTCTTGTGCCTTCTGTCAGAAGCTGAGCCATCTGATCGGAACCGGATACGTAAGGATCAACACCCAGATAAGTATCGATACCTGTACCGATAACGTAGTTACCGATGGAAACAGCTTTCTCAGACATCCATTCAGGAGCGCATCCTACAACTGGAAGCTGGTTGATCTTCAGACCGGAATCTTTTGCCAGTTCTGCTGCCAGAACCAGCATACGGGAAATATCCACACAAGATCCCATATGCAGTACCGGCGGGATATCAGCCAGTTCACAAACACGTTTCAGACCTGCACCGCAAAGGTTCTTAGCTTCTTTGTCCATCAGACCTGCTTTTGCAGCTGCCTGTGCAGAACATCCGGAAGCAATGATGATAATATCGTTTGCGATACATTTTTTCATCAGCTCGATATGTGCATAGTCAGGACGGATCTTCGGATTGTTACATCCAACCATAGCAACTGCTCCACGGATAACACCGGAAGTAATACATTCCAGAAGTGGTTTTGTTGTTCCTGTTACATCAACCTGTGTATTGGTAACGCCATCCAGAGCTTTTACGATAGCTTCTACAGAGTAACCTACTGTAGCTTTCTGTTTCATATCCGGGATGTGAACCAGTTCCGGTTTTCTGTTTTTAAAGTTTTCAATAGCCATCTTAACAATAGCTTTTGCATTTTCTCCTGCTGTTTCAGCGCTGAAACGGATGAACTCAGAATCTGGCATCTGAGCGATAGGAGAAGTTGTCACAAATTTTGTATGGAAACATTTGCTCAGAGGTCCCAATGCAGGGAAGATACACTGAACGTCTACAACAATAGCTTCACATGCACCTGTGAGAACTACGTTCTCCTGCTGCAGGAAGTTACCAGCCATAGGAATACCACGACGCATAGCTACTTCGTTGGAAGTACAGCAAACACCGGATACTGTGATTCCTTTTGCTCCCATTTCTTTTGCGTAAGCGATCATTTCCGGATCATCTGCATATTCACAGATCATTTCAGAAAGGCTGGGGTCATGTCCGTGAACAACGATGTTTACGTTTTCTTCTACCATTACGCCCAGGTTAGCTTCTGTATCAATCGGCTTCGGAGTTCCAAACAGAACGTCTGAGAACTCAGTTCCCATCATGGAACCGCCCCATCCGTCAGCCAGACCACAGCGCAGAGACTGTTTTACCAGAGCTTCCGGCAGAGAAGAACATCCCATATGTGTCATATGTAAAGAAGAGGAAACCTCACGGTCAATAGCACGAGGTGCGATTTCATTATCGATCAGCATCTGTTTCTGGGATTCTGGCATTCTGTCCATAAATTTCTGATAACCAAATGGTTTACCGTATTCCATCAGACCAACTTCTGCCATCTCGTGAGCCAGATCATAAATATCTTTACCTTCTGTCTCAACACCCCACTCTTTTGCGATACGAAGCAGCTTCTCAGGATCTTTTACTTTATAGCATCCATCTTCAGATGCGCAGTGCAGTGTATGGCAGATTTCACGTCCATGATCAGAGTGAGTAGCTGCTCCGCCTGCTGTAAATTTCAAATAATTACGTCCTACGATACCATGAGCATCACATCCGCAGATTCCTCTCGGAGCCTTCGGGGTAATACGGCAAGGTCCCATAGAACAGATTCTACAGCAGATACCCTGCTCTCCAAATTTACAGTGTGGTGTCTGATTTTTAACACGAAGCTGCCAGGAGTCAGCTCCTACTTTTGCTCCCGTTTCCAGCAGGCGGGCGGTAGCCGCTTCCATCTCTTCAACGGTAGTCATTTTGAATTCACTCATTATAAACCTCCTTAAAGTTTGTAACATACATTTTTTCCTGCGGTTTCTCCACTGAAACCGCAGGGGAAAATACCCTTACAGGTTTAATTTTGCAACGATTTCTTTCAGCGCTGCACGAACCGGTGAATCTTCTGGAAGTTCCACAGTCGGTTTTCCTTCACAGTCAAATTCATATACCAGTTCATCCTGAGGAATTACTCCCAGAAGATTCAGGCCCTGAAGCTCTATCTCTTCTTTCGTTCCCTCATTCAGCACCCCATTCGGAGCACGATTTACAATCAGTCCGATCTGCTGGGGATGCATATTGCATTCTTCAATCAGATGAGCTATTCTGCCCACCGCCTGGATACCTCTTCTGGAACAGTCACTGACCAGAATAGCAGTCTGCATACCAGGAAGCACTCCTCTGCTGATATGTTCCATACCTGCTTCATTATCCACTACAATATAAGGATAGTTGTTCTGCAGTCTTGCAAGCTGTGCCTGCAGAAGACCATTGACGAAACAGTAACATCCCTTTCCCTGTGTTCTGCCCATAACCAGCATATCGAAGTCGTCATCTTCAATCAGCGCAGAATTAAATCTGTATTCAGCATAATCTGCTTTACTCATGCCGGGCGGGATCGGATTGTTCTTGGAAATCTCCGCCTGAGCAATCTCCTCTCTGATATCTCCCAGGGTAGCTTCCACTTCCACACCCAGGACTTCATTCAAATTGGAATTGGCATCGGCGTCCACAGCCAAAACCGGTCCTTTCTTCTGTTCGCAGAGGTACTGGATCAGCAATCCGCATAATGTGGTCTTACCAACTCCACCCTTACCTGCTACCGCAATTACATGTGCCATCAAGGAACCTCCTAAAAATTATACCAGTGTACGAATACCGGATTCATTAATAATATCTGTTACATCTTTCCATTTGTTCAATGCGTACAGATGGATACCATTAACGCCCAGTGCGCGATATTCATCGATCTGTTTGATCGTGTATTCGATGCCGGCTTTCTTAAAGTCTTCTTTTTTCTGAGCAGCAGCAGCGTCAAATGGCTCTTTATCAAACGGATTCGGGAAAATCCAGTATTTGGAAATCAGTTCGCACAAAGCACGTGGCATTACACATGCGTTACGGGAAAGCGCCATATTGATTGTTGCAGCCTGATCCAGAATCGGCATGATACCTACGTCAACCGGCATTGTTACGCCAGCTTTGTCGATCTTATCCTGCCAGCGTTTGAACTGTTCCATATCCCAGCAAAGCTGTGTCATGATATAATCAGCGCCATTGTCCTGTTTCTGTTTCAGAACAGCAACATCTGCATCCAGACTGCGGCAGGAAATATGGCCTTCTGGAGATCCTGCAACAGCGATTTCAATCTTGTCCCCAAACTCTTTGCGAACGTAAGCTACCAGATCAGTGGCATATTTGAAATCTCCACCTGTTCCTGTCCATCCAAAAGGAAGGTCTCCGCGCAGAGCCAGCATATGGTCAACACCATTATCCAGATAATTCTGCAGCTGATCTTTAATTCCCTCACGGGTATTACCGATACAGGTAAAGTGAGTTACAGGTACAGTTCCTGCATCCTGGATCATCTTACATACATCCATGTTTTTTCCTACGTTTGTGCCGCCGGCACCGTAAGTACAGGAAATGTACTCAGGTTTAAACTCGCAGAGTTTTTCAATTGTTCCTGGAAGGTTTGCCATTCCTTTGTCTGTTTTTGGTGGGAAAAGCTCAAAAGAGAGGAGCTGTTTCTCTTTCATCATTTCTGATAATTTCATAGTTACTTACCTCCACATTATCTTTGTAGTTAATTCTATCTCCAAGACCTTGCGGTCTGTAGATTCATCTGATCTTAATCACATTCTAATTTTACAATGCTGTTAGCCAGATCTACCATCAGGATGCTTCCCTGTACGGCAGTCTCTGCTCCCATAATATCACGGATGATCAATGTATCGCCTTCGACAGTGATCTTGCTTACATTTTTGCAGATTACCGTATCGTCACTTTCTTTATATACAGTAGCCAGACACATATCTCTTACGCCTCCTTCTGTTCTTCTTTTACAGTGGTCAAAGCAAGACTCAGGCGAAGATTTCCTTTCTGAAAATCAGAAACTGCTTCTTTGATCTGTTTTGCCGCTGCAGTCATCCCCAGTTTTTCCAGGTTATCTGCCATCTGATCCAATTCTGCCGCATGATGCTCATTGTGATCCAGCATATAACTTAAAAGAGCTATCGTCTCATTCTTACATTCACCTGCGTTCCCGCATCCCGCGCCGCATTCATGACTGTGATCACATTCATGTGTATGGCCGTGATCATGGTGATGAGTATGACCGTGTCCTTCCTCATGGCTGTGTTCATGAGTATGCGCTACACCATCATGAGTATGTTCATGGGTATGTGCATCCCCGTGAGTATGGGGCATTACATTGCCGTTTTCATCTTTGATCAAATGCATATCCATTCCTCTTTTCTCATATATTTTTTACCTTTAAAAAGGACTGACATTCTTTTGTCAATTATGATTTATTATACTCCATTTTGCAATCATATTCAATAGACTTCCTTCATTTTATGGGTAAAGAAAACTGTATTTTTTTTCATACATTTGTTTTTTTTGTAAAAAATGCCAAAAAATACAGAAATGCATCATGTTAAAGTTTCTTAACACTTTTTTGCTTATTTATTTCACATTTTCATGATATACTGAGGAAAATTGTTTATTTAGAGAATCACATAAGGAGGATTTTATAATGACGGTAATACCTTCATTGACCTTAAATACACAGGATCCTATGCCGCTTTTAGGTCTGGGAGTTTACAAAGCGACTGCGCCCAATGAAGTGGAGACAGCTATCAGCGCCGCTTTGGATGCAGGGTATCGCCTGATTGATACCGCTTCCGTCTACAAGAATGAGGACGGGGTAGGTCGGGCTGTAAAAGCTTCCTCCGTTCCCAGAGAAGAGCTTTTCATCACTACCAAAGTATGGAATACTGCCCAGAGAATCGGAAATATTGAAGGAGCTTTTGAAAGAAGTCTGGATCGTCTTCAGATGGATTACGTGGATCTTTATCTTGTCCACTGGCCGGTACCGGGCTGCTATCTGGATACCTGGCGAGCATTGGAAAAAATTTATGCTTCCGGAAGGGCAAAAGCTATCGGTGTAAGTAATTTTGAGATTCATCATCTGGAAGAACTTTATCAGATTTCCGGTATTGTTCCGGCAGTAAATCAGATTGAATATCATCCCCTGTGGAATCAGTCCGAACTGAGAGCATACTGTCAGGAAAAAGGAATTGCTGTTCAAGCCTATGCACCTTTGGCCCGGGGCGCTTATTTTAACCGGGATACCATTATCCAGATTGGCAAAAAGTACGGAAAAACTCCTGCACAAACCGGTCTTCGCTGGTTGATCCAGAAAGGCATCTCTGTCATTCCAAAATCTTCCAATCCTGCCCGGATCGCCTCCAATGCAGATGTTTTCGATTTCGAACTGAATGATATTGAAATGAGAGCTATCGATGCGTTGGACGAAAAGTTCCGAAGCGCCGGTATTCCGGAAGATTTGCGTTAATCCTTTCACAAAAATGTCTGCGGAAAGTCGTTTTAATTTCCCGCTTCAAAACAAGAATCTCCCATAAAACTTCAGGAAAATGCCTGAAATTCTATGGGAGATTCCTATTTTATCTTTTATTATTCTTAACTGTTTCTTACATTTTATCCCAAAGATCAGCTACAATCTCATCTTTTTTCATTCGCTGCATCAGTTCATCCACTGCGTCTGCGGCTTTTTTATCTTCAAACAAGACCTTATTCACTTCTACGATAATGGGCATTTCCACATGGTATTTTTCTGAAAGAGCCAAAGCGGCTTTTGCAGAATACACACCCTCTACCACCATTTTCACCTGATCCATAGCCTCTTTCATGGTATATCCCTGTCCCATCAGATAACCGGCTTTTCGGTTTCTGCTGTGAACGCTGGCGCAGGTTACGATCAGATCTCCGATACCGGAGAGTCCGAAAAATGTTTCTGCTCTCGCTCCCATGGCAATACCCAAACGGGAGATTTCCGCAATACCGCGGGTGATCAGCGCTGCTTTTGTGTTATCACCGTAGCCCAATCCATCTGCCACGCCTGCCGCAAGGGCAATCACATTCTTTAAAGCCGCTCCCAATTCGATTCCCAGAATATCCGGGCTTGTATACACACGAAATACCGGACTCATAAAAATTTTCTGAAGATATTCTGCAGTTTCTCTGTCTCTTGCGCCTATAACGCAGGTAGTAGGAAGTCCCTTTCCCACTTCTTCCGCATGACTTGGTCCGGATAATACCGCCACACGAGCCTGAGGGATTTCTTCCTCAATAATCTCACTGAGTGTCATCAGTGTAGTCTCTTCCACACCTTTTGCCACATTCACGATCAACTGGCCGTCTGCCGCAAAGGACTGCATCATATGGGAAGTACTTCTTGTAAATGGTGAAGGTACCGCCAGCACAAGAACATCTTTATCCTTCATAGCCGTCTCAAGATCTGTGGTGATCAGAATACTATCCTGAAGCTTTACTCCCGGAAGTTTTAAGGTATGCTCCCTGGTTTCGTTCAGCATCTTTACCTCATCTTCCATGATAGACCACAAAGTTACTTCGTGTCCATTATTAGCCAGCAGCCAGGCCAACGCTGTTCCCCAGCTTCCTGCACCGATTACGCCAATTTTCTTCATATGACACCTCCACTATTTCTTTTTCTTTAAATATGTTTTGTTTTCATTTCCATGAATCAGACGGACAATATTTGCCCGGTGCTTCCAGAAAGCCAAAATCGCCAATGCTCCCGCCAGAATATACATCTCATATATCTCAGCGCTTTTCATAGCAAACTGACCGGTCTGGCCCATGAGAATAATTCCTCCCATAAAAACCACATACACCAGCAAAGACCCCAGCGATACATAATGGGTTGTAAGAAAAACCACAAGAAATACCACAAGAGCTGCCAAAGTCAGCCGCCAGTCAAAGGAAACCAGCAGTCCCGCCGTAGCCGCAATCCCTTTTCCTCCCCGAAACTGTAAATAGAACGGAAAATTATGTCCAAGAATCGTTCCCGCTGATGCATACAAACCTAACAGACGGAAATTATCCGGATGGGATTTGCCAAAAATCAGCCAGGCAATCAACACCGCAACCACACATTTGAAACAGTCCCCCAGGAAAGTAATGACTCCCGCTTTTGTTCCCAGAATCCGCAATGCATTTGTAGTACCCGCATTGCCGCTTCCGTAACTGCGGATATCAATCCCATGAGCCTTCCCATAGATATATGAAGTCTGAAACAGGCCGCAGATATATCCTATTACAACACAGACCAAACGCTCCAGCATTTTATTTTTCTCCTTTTCTTTCCCGGATGATAAACTTCAAAGAAGTTCCCCGGAAACCAAACGCATCTCTGATTTTATTTTCCAGATATCGGGTATAGGAAAAATGCATCAGTTCCTTATCATTTACAAAAATAACAAAAGTTGGAGGTTTAACAGCCACCTGAGTGATATAAAACAGTTTCAGCCGTTTTCCCTTGTCTGAAGGAGGCTGCTGCATGGCAACAGCTTCTGTCATAATTTCATTTAACACACCTGTCTGCACACGAAGCGTCTGATTTTCCAACACCATATCAATCGTATCAAATAATTTAGGCAGTCTCTGACCTGTCTGAGCTGAGATAAACATCAGTTCCGCATACGGCATATATGCCAGAGTCTCTCTCACCTTATTTGTGTATTTATAAATAGTTTTATCATCCTTTTCAACCGCATCCCATTTATTTACGGCAATGATAATTCCTTTTCCTCTCTCGTGGGCAATACCGGCAATCTTTGCATCCTGTTCTGTAATTCCTTCCACCGCATCGATCACCACAATGACCACATCTGCCCGCTCCACTGCTGTCACAGTACGAATAATACTGTACCGTTCCAATTCTTCTTTGATCTTATTTTTTCTTCTCAGACCTGCCGTATCAATAAACACGTATTCTTTCCCATTCCACATCACATTTGTGTCAATGGCATCTCTGGTCGTTCCCGCCACATTGGAAACAATCACCCGGTTTTGTCCCAGTAATTTATTGATAAGTGATGATTTGCCCACGTTCGGTTTTCCCACTATTGCTATATGAGGAATTTCATTTTCTTCCTCCTCCAGCTCATCTACAGAAAAGAACTTAACCACCTCATCCAAAAGGTCTCCCAGTCCCAGCTTACCGGATGCAGATACTGGAATCGGGTCTCCGATACCCAGATTATAAAATTCATATACGTCCGGCATAAACTTTTCAAAATTATCTACTTTATTTACCGCCAGAACCACTGGTTTACCACTTCTTCTCAGCATATCTGCCACTTTGGAATCGGAGTCCACCAGTCCCTGACGAACATCCGTAAGAAATACGATAACATCCGCCGTATCAATGGCGATCTGTGCCTGATCTCTCATCTGTGCCAGGATCACATCCTTGCTCTCCGGTTCAATACCGCCGGTATCGATCAGAGTAAAGTTGTAATTTAACCAGGAAGCATCTGCATAAATTCTGTCCCGGGTAACTCCCGGCGTGTCTTTTACAATCGAAATATTTTCTCCTGCAAGAACGTTAAACAGGGTAGATTTACCCACATTAGGCCGTCCCACAATTGCTACAATCGGCTTGCTCATATATTTGTCTCCTTTTATGATTCTTTGAAATCTCTTTTTGCGTCAGCGCCCGGACAAAGGAAGCTCCGTCTTCGTCTACCACCACGACAGGAATACCCAGCTCCTTCTCCACTGTTTCCACCGTTATATCATCCAAAAATACATTTTCTCCGGCACGAAGCATATTACAAGGAATCAAAAGCCGTTCCCCCAGTTTCTGATTTTTTAACTGGGCGATCAGATCCTGCCCTGTGATCAGACCGGATACCGTAATCATCTCTCCAAAAAAGTCATTGCGTATCGGGAATACTTCCACTTCCAAATCTTTGTATACATTGGCAACCAGTTCCACATTTTTCCTGATAAAAGGAGCCGCCAGTCTGCCGGTGGCTATGGAAACCTGCCTCTTTACAGATTCTTCACCGCTATGGAGCAATGCTTCTTTTACTTCTTCTTCCAGCAAACGAAGCATCCCCACGCCATTTTCCAATTGAAGATACCCGTCATACTGATCTTCCCGGGGAAGTTCTCTTTCTGCCAGAATATACCATTCGTCACTGCAATGAATAAAATGCAGACCATACTCCGGATATAACTTTTCCTGCCATTGATGAACCGTATCCAGAACTCTTTCTGCATCTTCTTTGTTAAATGGTTCCAGAGGATATAATCCATCTCTGTATTTACTCAATCCCACCGGTACAATGGAAACACTCTTAAGATGAGGCAGGTAGCGCGTCAGATCTTTTATCGTTCTTTCCAGTTCTTCTCCGTCATTGATTCCTTTACACAGAACCACCTGACCATTCATCTCGATTCCCGCTTCATACAATCTTTGCACTTTAGGGAAAATATCTCCCGCAAACCGATTATTCAGCATCTTGCAGCGCAGCTGAGGATTGGTTGTCTGAAAAGAAATATTGATCGGCGCCAGATGATATTGGATAATCCGGTCTATATCGTGATCGCTCATATTGGTCAGTGTCACATAATTTCCCTGAAGAAAAGAAAGTCGGGAATCATCATCTTTAAAATATAATGTTTCCCTCATTCCTTCCGGCATCTGATCAATAAAACAGAAAATACAATTATTTCTGCAGGAACGATACTCATCCATCAGGCTGTTCTCAAATTCTATACCCAGATCTTCTTCGTAATCTTTTTCAATTTCCAGTTCCCATTCCTCTCCGTTCTCTTTGCGAACGAGAAGCTCCAGATAGTCGTCATCCACCAGATAATGGTAATCAAAAACATCTTCTATGACTTGTCCGTTAATGGAAATCAATTCGTCTCCCGGCGTCAGCTCCATCTCTTCCCCTATACTCTGAGGAAGCACTTTACTGATTATATGCCTGTTTTTCTTTTTTTTCACCCTTTGTTCTCCATTTCTCATTTCATCGCTTCCTTACTATATAGAACATCCCTGTGATTGTCAAGTTTTACCGTTATTATAAAATTCACTGCAAAATATGTCAACGGCAATAGCAAAACATAAGAAAAACAAAAGGTTTTTTCCTACATCTTTTCCCGGAATTCGACATATTTCTTGACGCAAACGGTTTTCTAGGGTATAACTATTATGTCTGTAAAATTCTAGTAAAATTATTTATCCGGAGGTTGCTATGGCAAATTTAGATTTATTGGAGAACTCTATTCCTGTTGCCCCTATCAAAATCGCCGCTTTAAAAGGCTGTGAAGAACTGGCAAAAAATGTTGACCGTTATCTGGTACAGTTTCGTAAAGAACTGGCATCTCACCAGACAGCAGGCATTTCCTGGTCAGGCTATTCAGAGGATTCTTTCCTGATCGACTGTGAGTGTCCTCGTTTTGGAACCGGTGAAGCCAAGGGAAAAATCAACGAATCTGTCCGTGGTATGGATCTTTTCATCATGTGCGACGTAACAAACTACAGTATCACATACAAAATGAACGGATATGAAAATCATATGTCACCGGACGATCATTTTCAGGATCTGAAAAGAATTATTGCTGCCGCTACAGGAAAAGCACATCGAATCAATGTAATCATGCCATTCCTGTACGAAGGACGTCAGCACAAACGTACCAAGAGAGAATCTCTTGACTGCGCACTGGCATTGCAGGAATTAACTAACATGGGAGTTTCCAATATCATTACTTTTGATGCGCACGATCCCCGTGTACAGAATGCAATTCCCTTGGACGGATTCGATAACTTTATGCCTACCTATCAGTTTTTAAAGGCTCTTCTTCGTTCCGTACCGGATCTTACTATTGATAATGAACATCTTATGATCATCAGCCCGGATGAAGGCGCTATGGCAAGAGCCGTATATTTCTCCAATATTCTGGGTGTGGATATGGGTATGTTCTACAAACGCCGGGATTACTCCACAGTAGTAAATGGTAAGAATCCTATCGTTGCTCACGAATTCCTGGGAGATTCCGTTGCAGGAAAAGATGTGATCGTTATTGATGATATGATTTCTTCCGGCGAAAGTATGCTGGATGTGGCAAAACAGTTAAAAGACAGAAATGCAAACCGAGTATTTGTCTGCACCACTTTTGGTCTGTTTACAGATGGACTGAAAAAATTTGATGAATACTACGAAAAAGGTTATATTCACAAAGTGATCACCACTGATTTGAATTACCGCACAGAAGAACTGATCAGCCGTCCTTATTATGAACCGGCTGTGATGAGCAAATATCTGGCAAGCATTATGGACACTCTGAATCATGACGTATCTGTAGAAAGAGTTCGCTCCACTACAGCTAAGATTAATAAACTTCTGGCATCCAATAAAAACAAATAAAAATATACCCGTGAAGGATTCTCTTATACAAAACGGAGTTTTCACGGGTATTTTTCTGTTCTTTATTTTTTCAGCATCAGAAATGCAGCCAGATTTCCTCTTTTTCCCTGAGAAGCTCTATGTGAAAAAAGAAAATCCGGATTACAGCAGGTACATATCTCCGGAAGCACAATATGTTCCGGCAAAATTCCCGCTTCCAGGAAATTCCGACGACACGCTTCCCAGAGATTCAGTTGATATTTTCCATTTCCTTTGTCCCAAAGAAGGGTATTCCATAGTTCCCGAGGATAAATTTTTCGAAATTCTTCTGCCACATCTTCACTCACTTCATAACACTCCTGACAAATTGAAGGACCAATAGCCGTCAGAATATCTTCCGGCCTGGAGCCAAATTCTCTTCCCATGGCTTCCACCGTTACTTTTCCGATTTTCCCCACAGTCCCTCTCCATCCCGAATGGGAAAGACCAATGGCTTTTTTCACCGGATCCACCAAATATAAAGGAACACAGTCCGCATAGAAAGTTGCCAGAGTCACTTCCGGCTCATTAGTTATCAATCCATCCACATCATGATAATTTCTGGAAAATAAAAGCCCTTTGCCCCGGTCATCTTTCCCCACTTTTCTCACATTTGTGGTATGGGTCTGATCTGAGCAGACAATACTTTCATAGGGAAATCCCACCGCATCTGCAATCCGGCGATAGTTTTCATAAACTGCTGCTTCTTCATCTCCCCGGGAAAAACTAAGGTTCATGGAACTGCATACCCCTTTACTTACCCCTCCCAGACGAGTGGTAAATCCGTGTACTACAGTCTCCGTTTCTTCCAGAAGCGGATAAGTAAGATATACCACTTCCCCTTTTTTATTTACCTTCGTATGTTTCTGTTGATTATCTTTCCACTGAATCATGGCTATCCTCCTATCTCCATTGATAAAAAAATGCATCCGGAAATATGCGGATTTCTTCCGGTGTGACTGCAACCACATCAAATCTGCAGGGTGTATTCAAAGAAAGTCCCTTTTCTTTCAGATACCAGGCGGCTGTCTGCGATATCTTTTTTTGCTTTCTGAAATCAACTGCTTCCTCCGGACGTCCCGCCCGGTTTCCGCTGCGATACTTCACTTCCACAAATACAAGATACCCCTGATGAACAGCTATCAGATCAATTTCTCCTGTCCGGCATCTGTAATTTCTTTCCAGTATCCGGTATCCTCTCTCTTCCAGATATATGGCTGCCCGATATTCCTGCTCCTGTCCTGTCTGTCGTTTGTTAATTTTCTTCTCTCTGCTCTTCATTTATAAAATTTTTGATAAAAGTCATTCTGTGAATCGGCGTGGGACCATATGTTTTTATGGCTTCTATATGATTTTTTGAACCATATCCTTTATGGGAAGCAAATCCATATTCCGGCATGATTTTATCATATTCCTCCATCAATCTGTCCCTGGTTACTTTTGCCACAATACTTGCCGCTGCAATAGACACACTTTTTGCATCTCCTTTAATGATCGGCACCTGGGGAATTTCCATACGGGGAATCGTTACCGCATCATTCAGAAGAATCTGAGGTCGGACTGCAAGTTTGCAGACCGCTTCCCGCATTGCCTCATAAGTCGCCTGCAAAATGTTGATTTCGTCAATCCGCGCCGGACTGGCATATCCAACTCCCACTGCCACCGCTTCTTTCATAATGATATCATACAATTCTTCTCTTTTTTTTGCAGACAATTGTTTAGAATCATTCAGCCACAGGATTTCATGATCTGCCGGAAGTATTACCGCGCCGGCTACCACCGGTCCGGCCAAAGGTCCTCTTCCCGCCTCGTCAATTCCACAGATCAGTCCCAGATGATCATATTTTTTTTCATACATTTTCATCTGTTCGATCCGCTCTCTTTCTCTTTCCAGTTTCTCTGCCTCTTTTTCAAATCTCCTCACCAGAGAAACCACTCCACTTCTGGAATCCTGTCTGTACGTTTCCAAAAGAACAGCTCTTGTCTGTTCATCTGCTGTCTGCAATTCCTGTTTTATTTCACTGATCGTCTTCATTCTTTTCTTCCATCATCGGAGGATACTCCAAAGTAATCCGCCCTATTTTTCCATTTCTAAATTCTTCCATAAGAATACCTGCTGCCTTTGCATAATCCAGCTCCTGACCTCTCAGAAGGCATTTTCTGTTTTCTGCAATGCCTTCCAGCATGGACAACGGCGTTCCTTCTTCTGAAATTCCATATCTCTGCTCAAGAAGTCCCGGGTAATTATCCCGGATATATGCCAGCAAAAGAAGGGATAATTCTTCTACATTCAATATTTCGTCCTTAATAGATCCGATATAAGCCAGTCGGATTCCCACTTCCTGATCTTCGAATTTAGGCCAGAGAATTCCCGGTGTATCCAGAAGCTCCAACGTCTTATTCAACCGGATCCACTGCTTTCCTTTTGTCACTCCCGGTTTATTTCCTGTTTTTGTACAGGCCTTTCCTGCATACGAATTGATAAATGTGGATTTTCCCACATTAGGAATTCCCACTACCATAGCCCGGATAGGACGGTTTTTAATCCCTCTTCGTCTGTCCCTTTCAATTTTTTCCTTACAGGCCTGGTTGATCACTCCCTGAATTCCTTTCAGTCCCGCTCCTGATCTGGCATTTACTTTTACCACATAGAATCCTTTGCTCTGAAAGTACTCTGTCCATTTCTCATTGTATCTTTCATCTGCAAGATCTGATTTATTCAATAAAATCAATCGGGATTTGTTTTTTCCCATTTCATCAATATCCGGATTTCTGCTGCTCAAAGGAATTCTTGCATCTACCAGTTCTATAATCAGATCAATCAGCTTCAGATCTTCCTGCATCTGTCTTTTTGCCTTGGTCATATGACCGGGATACCACTGTAAAATCATCCTTGTCACCTCTCTTCTTTTTTAAAAAAACAGGCGGAAACTGACCCGCACATGGCAGTCAATCTCCGTCTGAAATAAAACCAAATCGGTCTTTAGGGGAAATAACGAACCATAATTTCCCGATAATATTCTTTTCTTTTATATTTCCCATATCTGCAAAACGACTGTCTTCACTGTTATTCCGATTGTCGCCAAGCACAAAATATTCATCCTTTTTCAAGGTGATCTTCTGATCTGCCATACCGGCATTTTGAATCATGGGAAATCCCTGTTTCTCCTGATAAATCTCCCCATCAATCAGGATCTGTCCCTCTTTGATCTGAACCGTTTCTCCCGGCAGACCAACGATACGTTTAATGTGTGTACTTGCTTTCTGATCATCACTGAGCTTAAATACGATGATATCTCCCCTCTTGGGCGAACTGAACCTGTACGCTGTCCGGTTGATCAAAAGAGTATCTCCCGCATTCAGTGTGGAATCCATAGATCCCTCCTGCATCACCGTGGTCTTGCCAAACCCTACGGCAAGAACGACTCCCAGCACAAGTACAGCAATAATTTCCACAATCCATAAAAGGACGGATTTGACTTTTGCAGCCGCCACATAATCCCTTACATACCTTGCTTTAAAAAAACCCATATCCTTTTCCTCATAATGCGAAACAGAGGCAAGTACATCAAAGTATTTGCCCCTGCTCCCTCATGTGTTTCTGATTATTTTACCAGCTCTTTAACTTTAGCTGCTTTACCGATACGTCCTCTCAGGTAGTTCAGTTTTGCACGTCTTACTTTACCACGTCTTACAACTTCTACTCTTTCCACGTTCGGGGAATGCAGCGGCCATGTCTTTTCAACGCCGATACCGTTGGAATTCTTTCTTACTGTGAAAGTCTCACGGCAGCTTCCACCCTGTTTCTTCAGAACAATTCCTTCGAAAACCTGAATTCTTTCACGGTTACCCTCTTTGATTTTACCGTAAACTTTTACAGTATCTCCAACATTAAATGCCGGAACTTCAGCTTTCATCTGAGCTGCTTCGATGTTTTTAATAATTTCGTTCATCTTTTTTCTCCTTTACTTTCGGATGTTCTTAATACATTCTGTAACAGAGGACCATCTCTTTTTATACCGTCGATTATTATACTATACAATTTTTATGAATGCAAGTAATTTTTTTTATTTTCCCATGCATATTTTTCTTTCTTCTGCATAAAATACTGTTGACAATAAAAGATACAAGAAGTTATTTTATTCAGTAAGGAGTATATCTATGCTTATACTTTTCATTATTCTTTTATGTCTCATAGCCCTGATTTCTTACTCCTGCCTGGTCATCAGTTCCGATACGGACCGGGAAACTGACGATTTTATGCAGGAAAAATATATCCGGGAAAAAATGCAGGCAAAAAAGAAATAACTTTCTATTCTTCTGGCGAAACAATATTCTGAAGCCAGACCCCTTTCTTTACCAGCACAAATCCAATGACACATTTTACCCAGTCACCGATCTGAACAAATGCAAAGATAATCACCACAAACATTGTTGTATAACGGCTTAATATGTAAGCAATCGGCACACTGACACACCAGACAAATACGCTGTCGAAAAAGAAAGTAACCAGTGTTTTCCCTCCGGAGCGCAATGTAAAATATGCGGCATGAAGAAATGCATTTTGCGGCATGAAAATTGCCTGAGCAATAATCAGCAATTCTGCCAGTTGCCGTGTCTGATCTGTTGTATTGTATAATTCAGGAAATAACGGCGCAATAAAGAGCATGGCAATAGCCACACCGGTACAGCACATCACAGAAAAAGCAATCATCTTGTTGTCTGTATCCCTGGCTTCTTCCATTTTGCCTGCTCCCAATTGCTGCCCTACTACAATTGCCACAGAATCTCCCAACGCTATAAATACCACATTGAACAGATTAGCGATTGTACTTGCAATATTTAAGGCCGCTACCACACTCAGACCTCTCACTGAGTAACACTGAAGCAGCATGGCCTGAGCGGCTGACCACAACGCTTCATTTACTAAAAGCGGAGATCCTTTGATAAGAAACTTCTTCACCAAATGACCGGGAACCTTCAGAGTATGATATAACCCGGTTATGTAAGTATTGATTTCTTTATGTTTATGAGTCCAGATCACTACGATAGCCATTTCCACATAACGGGATAAAACAGTTGCTGCTGCCGCACCCACAACTCCCAACTGGGGAAAACCAAATTTTCCATAAATTAACAGGTAGTTAAACACCAGATTGATACAGACTGCCGTAACACCCGCTTTCATAGGAACCATTGTCTCACCGCATTCGCGCAGAGTACTGGCATAAACCTGCAGAACCATAAATGCAGGAAGTCCCAAAAGCATCACCACCAGATACTTTTGTCCATATCCAAGAGCAGCCGCCAGATCTCCTCCATCGCTGCTGCCATTAAGGTACATCTGAATCAAACTCTGTCCTCCCGCCAGCAAAACAACTATAGCGCCCACGGTAAGAATCAGCGACATCCACAATTTAAAGCGGAACGTATGGCGAATTCCCTCATCATCCTTCTGTCCATAGTACTGAGCCGTAAAAATTCCCGCACCGGAAACTCCGCCAAAAATACACAGATTGTATACAAAAATCAACTGATTTACAATTGCCACCCCGGACATCTGCTCTGTCCCGATCTGTCCAACCATAATGTTGTCCAACAGACTGACAAAATTTGTAATTCCATTCTGTATCATAATAGGAACTGCTATCGCCAAAACCATCTTATAAAAAGCTTTATCTCCGATAAACTTTTGTCTCATATTTTTCCACATCCCAACATTTCCTCCTCCCTCAATTTTTCTTTGTTTTAAGGCGTGTACACCCATATTTACCACAAATAATCATCCAACGCAAGTGATATTTGAAAAACATTTGAATTTTCCTTTTTTACCTCCTATAATAGACCGTAAGATAAATAGAAAGGCGGTATGACCGCCGGAATTAACAAATAACAGAACAGGAGGTCAGAATTCTCATGAAACTACCCGGTTATTATTCTTCCGGAGAATTCGCCCGTATGGCTCAGGTATCCATCCGGACCATACGTTTTTACGACAAACAAAATATCTTAAAGCCATCCTATGTCACACCTACAGGAGCCCGTTTTTATACAGATTCGGATTTTGCCCGTCTTCAGCAAATCCTTCTGCTGAAATATCTGGGTTTTTCTCTGGATGATATTCGTGAAATGACTATTAACGATACAGATTATCATTTTCTTTTAAATGCGCTCACATTACAAAAGAAATTGATTCAGGATCGGATTGAACAAATGCAGTTGGTAGAAAGCGCCATTGAAAAAACCGTTTCCGCCATCCGTCAGTATCATCAGGTGGACTGGAGCCAGATGTTGGATCTGATTCATCTTACCGGAATGGAAAAAACACTGAAATCTCAGTATCTGAATGCCACAAATATTACTGCCCGCATTCAGCTCCACCGAGATTTTTCTCAAAACCGTCAGGGATGGTTCCCCTGGATCTATCAGAACTGTCAGATCAGATCTTCTATGAATATTCTGGAACTGGGATGTGGAAATGGCGCCCTGTGGGCGGAAAACCTGCAAAAGCTCCCCTCTCCCATCACCATTACCCTTTCTGATATATCAGAAGGAATGCTCCGGGATGCAAGAAGAAATATTGGGCAGGAGGATTCCCGTTTTCTTTTTCAGTGTTTTGACTGTCACCAGATTCCCTTCCCGCCCCAGTCCTTCGATCTGGTCATTGCCAACCATCTGCTTTTCTACTGTCAGGATATTTCTCAGGTATGTCAGGAAATTGCCCGGGTATTAAAACCGAAAGGACGTTTTCTTTGTAGCACGTATGGTACAAAACATATGAAAGAAATCAGTAATCTGGTACAGGAATTTGACAGCAGAATTGTTCTGGCTGCAGATAATTTATATGAGCATTTTGGTCTGGAAAACGGAAAAAATATTCTGGAAAAACACTTTTCTTCCGTGGAATGTATCCAATTTAAAGATGAAATCTTTCTCGACCAGCCGGAACCGCTTATTCAATATATTCTCTCCTGTCATGGAAATCAAAACCAGATTCTCCTGGATCGCTACAAAGATTTTCGGATTTTTGTGGAAAAAAAGACACGAAAGGGATTTCATATCACAAAAGACGCTGGAATTTTTCTATGTTATATGTAAAAATTTCATAAAAACGAAAAAAAGACTTGAAAGTGACCTTACGTCACCTTTTATACTGTAGAAAATAGCTGATATAGATTGACAAAATAAAAATAGCAAAGGAGAACAAAACATGAAAGGAATTATTTTAGCAGGTGGTTCCGGCACACGCCTTTATCCCCTGACAATGGTAACTTCCAAACAGTTACTTCCCATCTACGATAAACCTATGATTTATTATCCCATGTCTGTTCTTATGAACGCCGGGATTCGCGATATCCTGATCATCTCTACTCCTCAGGATACTCCCCGCTTCCAGGAACTTCTGGGTGACGGTCACCAGTTCGGAGTAAATCTTACCTACGCCGTTCAGCCAAGCCCGGACGGACTGGCTCAAGCTTTTATCATCGGTGAAGAATTTATCGGAAATGATACCGTAGCCATGGTACTGGGAGATAACATTTTTGCCGGACACGGACTGAAAAAACGTCTGAAAGCCGCTGTGGAAAATGCTGAAAGCGGCAAAGGCGCTACTGTTTTCGGATACTATGTAGATGATCCGGAACGTTTTGGTATTGTAGAATTCAACAAAGAAGGAAAAGCTATTTCCATCGAAGAAAAACCGGAGCATCCAAAGAGCAATTATTGTGTGACAGGTCTGTATTTCTACGATAACAAAGTGGTAGAGTATGCAAAAAACCTGAAACCCAGCGCCAGAGGCGAACTGGAAATCACTGACCTGAACCGGATTTATCTGGAAAATGAGTGTCTGAATGTGGAACTTCTGGGACAGGGATTTACCTGGCTGGATACCGGAACACATGAAAGCCTTGTGGAAGCTACCAACTTTGTAAAAACAATGGAATCTCACCAGCACAGAAAAATTGCCTGCCTGGAAGAAATTGCTTATCTCAACGGATGGATTTCCAAAGAGGATGTGCTGAAAGTATACGAAGTATTGAAAAAGAACCAGTATGGTCAGTACCTGAAAGATGTTCTGGATGGAAAGTATCTGGATGTACTGCACAACTAAAATAAACAAAGGAGATTATAATTATGAATATTATTGTAACCGGCGGCGCCGGATTTATCGGAAGTAACTTTATTTTCCATATGCTGAAAAAATATCCGGATTACCGGATCATCTGTCTGGACTGCCTGACTTATGCAGGAAATCTGTCCACACTGGCTCCGGTCATGGATAACCCAAACTTCCGCTTTGTTAAAGAAAGTATTACCGACAGAGAAGCTGTCTACAAATTGTTTGAAGAAGAACACCCGGACATGGTGGTAAACTTCGCTGCAGAAAGCCATGTAGACCGTTCCATCGAAAACCCGGAAGTATTTCTGGATACCAACATCAAAGGAACTGCTGTCCTGATGGATGCCTGCAGAAAATATGGAATCAAACGTTACCATCAGGTTTCCACTGATGAAGTATACGGTGATCTGCCTTTAGACAGACCAGACCTGTTCTTCACCGAAGAAACACCAATCCACACCAGCAGTCCTTACAGCTCCTCCAAAGCTGGCGCTGACCTTCTGGTACTGGCTTACCACAGAACATACGGACTGCCTGTTACCATCAGCCGCTGCTCTAACAACTACGGACCATATCACTTCCCTGAGAAGCTGATTCCGCTGATGATTGCCAATGCTTTAAACGACAAACCACTTCCCGTATACGGAAAAGGTGAAAATGTCCGCGACTGGCTCTATGTGGAAGACCACTGCAAAGCTATCGATCTGATCATTCACAATGGTCGTGTTGGTGAAGTTTATAATATCGGCGGTCACAACGAAATGACAAATATTGATATTGTAAAAATCATCTGTAAAGAACTGGGAAAACCAGAAAGCCTGATCACTTATGTGGCTGACCGTAAGGGACATGATATGCGTTACGCTATCGATCCTACCAAGATCCACAACGAACTGGGCTGGCTGCCGGAAACAAAATTTGCAGACGGTATCAAAAAGACTATTCAGTGGTATCTGGATAATAAGGAATGGTGGGAAACCATTATCTCCGGCGAGTATCAGAATTACTACGAAAAAATGTACGGAAACCGCTAAGAAAGCGATTAACACAAGGGACTAATCCAACAGGGGTTAGTCTCTTTGCATTGATCGCTTTCTTTCATTTCATAAGATTATCCAAGTCCTTGCGTTCCTTATCAAAATCATCCAACATACTTTTACCGCCTTTTATAAGCAACTGTGCTGTTTCCAAATCATCTTTTGCTGACTCAAAACGGTATTTTGATAAATCAATCATGCTGCCTTCCATAAAACAATACCCTCCTCATTTACATTTTTATAAAAGGGAGTTACCTTTTCCCATTTTTTAAATAACTCATAATCTATGTCGATAACAGAGAGTACGGTATCATATTTTAAATTTAGATCTACCACTAAGTCTGATAGCTTATCTTCTGTTTCTTTACTTAAACTACCATTTAAAAGCAATGCAATATCTACATCAGATTCTGTTGTATTTGTTCCTCTTGCAACAGATCCATATAAAACTATACGAATCACTTGAGTCTCAAAGATAGCTAAAATACCTTCTACTAATTCTTTTAATACCATCTGTTCCATAAGCTATACCTCCTTCTCATTTTATTATACCTACGAATAATCAAAGCGTCAACGCATTACCTATTTCCCCTGCTTTTTCATACTTTCTCATACCAATTGGCGTTAAACAGTTTATAAGGTATATTTTCTTTTTTATCCGTCTAAAATATGCAAAACAAACCATTACATCGGAGCATCCCCCATATAATAACCTGCTTTTTTAATTTATCCTATTTTTTATAACTTCTCTTTTCTTACAGTTCCAACGCTCGGAATTAACAAATGGTATAAGCCAGTCCTTTTTCTCTCAGATGTTATGCAGTATCAACCAGTTTTGAAATACTTTTATCAAAAACTCCCCCTTTTCCGGAAAACTTCATAATTAAAGATTTAATTCAACAGTAACGAATCTGCAAATCCACTTACAATAAACTTATAATACGTATATCTCACGTTTGTTTTAAATATCCAAACATGGTAAAATATGTTTATTAAGTATGGTAGAAAAAGGGTGGTTTTATGGAAATCAGAATTCTTCGTTATTTTTTGACCGTAGTAAGGGAAGAAAGTATCACAAAAGCCTCGGAGGTTTTACACATCACACAACCCACACTTTCACGTCAGCTTACACAGATGGAGAAAGATCTTGGTGTAAAACTGTTTGATAGAGGAACACGGAAAATCAAATTGACAAATGAAGGAATCCTTCTTCGCCGTCGTGCGGAAGAAATTTTACAACTGGTAGATAAGACAGAAAAAGAACTGGTAGAACAGGAAGAACAGGTAGAGGGTAAAATCTCTATGGGATGTGGAGAAATTGCAGCCGTACAGCTTCTTTCCCAAATAATTAAGTCCTTTCGTCAAAAATATCCCCTTGTTACTTTTGATATTTTTACAGCCACAGCAGATCTGGTAAAGGAACAGATGGATAAGGGACTGTTAGATATTGGCTTGTTTCTTGAGCCAATTGATATGGAAAAATATGAATTTACCCGCTTGGATATAGGTGAGAAATGGGTAGTTCTGATGCGCTCGGATGACCCTCTCGCTGCGAGAGAAACCATAACTGCACAAGACTTATCTGAATTACCTTTAATTCTTCCACGGCGTATGAATGTACAAAATGAATTAGCAAGCTGGTTTGGCAGCTACTATGATCGACTGAATGTTGTTTTTACCAGCAATTTAAGTACGAACAGCTCAATTATGGTGAATAGCGGATTGGCATATTCATTGGTGATCGAGGGGGCTGTTCCCTTCTTGGATCATTCAAAGATTACATACAGGCCACTTGATCCGCCGCTTACAGCAACAAGCGTATTGGCATGGAAACGTGGTCAGCCGTTTAGTTTAGCCACTACAAAATTCATTCAACACATCCAATGCTTTTTAGGCATTGGAAAGCCATAAAAACTAAGTATTTGATATGGTCTGATTCAAAAATTATAATGTAGGTGTAGAGACAAGGCAAACAACTTTGTTTTCTACACCTACATTTTTTATTTGGGAGGCAGGAATATGAGTCAGAACACAACTTTGTTTTCAAATAAAAGTTTAAGAGAAATGATTATTCCCCTGTTTTTAGAGCAGTTATTGGTGATGTTTGTTGGAATAGCAGATACATTAGTGGTCAGCTATGTAGGAGAGGCTGCGGTATCTGGTGTTTCGCTTGTAAACCAGTTCAATACCATTTTTATTTATCTGTTTACAGCACTGGCATCCGGAGGAGCGGTTGTGATAAGCCAGTACATTGGAAGAAAAGCAAAGGATGATGCCGGCGAATCCGCCAGTCAACTTCTATCCTTCTCTACAATTTTTTCCATTCTGATCGCAGTGATGGTTCTGATTGGAAATGAAAAAATGCTCCGTCTGATGTTCGGCAAGGTAGAAGAATCTGTGATGCACTCTTGTATTACATATCTTAGAATTTCTGCATATTCCTATCCGGCATTGGCGATTTATAACTCTGGGGCCGCTCTTTTTCGCAGCATCGGAAAAACCAGTGTGACCATGTATCTGTCTGTAGCATCCAATATCATCAATGTTATCGGAAATCTCATTGGCGTATTTGTATTGCATGCAGGCGTTGCAGGTGTTGCATATCCTTCTCTGATTGCCCGGACATTTTCAGCCCTGGTAATTACAGTGCTTTGCTTTCAGGAAAAAAACGAAATATTTTATCGCTGCAAATGGATTTTCCAGTGGAATGGGGATTTTATGAAACAAATTTTAAAAATTGCCATTCCAAACGGAATGGAAAATGGTGTATTCCAATTAGTTAAAGTAGCATTAAGTAGTATTGTTGCTCTTTTTGGAACATACCAGATTGCAGCAAATGGCGTTGCACAAAGTATCTGGTCACTGGCTGCTCTGGCGGGAGTCGCTATGGGGCCTGTGTTCATAACGGTTATTGGACAGTGTATGGGAAATGGGGATACAGAGGCTGCAGATCATTATTTTAAGAAATTGACAAATATTACACTTTCAATTTCATCCGTATGGAATCTTCTGATTTTTCTTCTGACTCCAATATTCTTAAAGTTTTATGCTTTGGAACCAGAAACAAAACATCTCGTGATTTTTCTGGTTCTGATCCACAATTTATTCAATGCCGTAGCATATCCCTTTTCCGGTGCGCTCATCAATGGCTTACGAGCTGCAGGTGATGTAAAATTTACAATGTATGTTTCGGTTATATCTACGATAGCGGTACGTCTGTTGTTATCATGGTTCTTGGGAATTATCCTGCAAATGGGTGTGATCGGAATTGCCATTGCAATGGTTTGCGACTGGAGCATTCGAGCGGTTATTTTCTTCTGGAGGCAGAAGTCCGGAAAATGGAAAGCATTTCAGGTGATCTGACAAGAACTATAAATTTTACCTCTCAAATTTATATCGTGTTCTTCCAGCGCCAATGTGTAAAATCACCTAAAATACTATTAATTCCCTGTCCCCGTATATCTTTTCAAACCTTTTGTCCAGACAACTGCCGCTATTGCCAACATGATAATCGCAACGAAAGGCGCAAAACATTGCCACATCTTAATCCCCCCTGCCGCCTTGCCTAACAGCACAACACTGGGATAATAATTAATAAAAGCCACTGGCAAAAAACAGGTAACAAATATCTGAAAATATTTCCCAAAAATGTTCACCGGGTACTGCTGCATTAATACTGTAAATCTTTCTGCTATATTCATGGCTGCATTAGAACGTGTTGTCCAAAAACAAAGGCTGGCGCCAATCAGGTTGATAGCTACCTGTATCAAAGCTCCTGACAGCACGCAAATCACAAAATATGCCCATTGCCCCATATTCCAGTGTATTCCGATTTGAGCAGCGGCAAGGATGAACCCTAATACCCCTACCAGAAAATCTCCTACGCCTGTATAACTGATATCTTTACCGATAAATTGCAGAAACGGACTGACAGGACGAATCAAATAGGCATCAAACGTACCGCCTACGATCATTTCCTCCAGGTCAGATAAATGCCAGAAAAACACGCCGTATATCCCACGGCTCAGCATCCAGAAGCTATACAGGAACAGTAAATCCCATATATTCCAATTGCCCAGAGTATTAAAATTATATACCAGAATACCTATGAGAGAGAGATTTACAGCATTCAGAATCAAAACGCTTATTATCCCCACAAAAAAATCAGCCTTATATTGTGCTTTTCCCAGAATAGCCACACGCAAAAAATGACCATACAATCGAATGTTCCGCATTTTCTCAACCTCCCTGTATCATTACTCTGGTAAAAATCCTCTTCATCAGCAGACGGGATGATAACCAGAGTACAAGTATCCATGCGAGCTGTACGATCAGCGCCCCCACCATCTCCAACCCTGCATAATTCCCAATATAGATGGACATGGGAATGGCATAAATGCAACGGAATGGCAAAAAGTCACTGATAACGCCAAGCGCACTGGGAAAAATCCACAATGGCACCATCTGCCCGGAAAAGAAACGAAGCAACGCATTGTACCCCCAATTGATGTTGCGGATATTCATGGTGATCATACTCAGAAGCCCCAGAATAAAGTTCAGGAAAAAACTCACGATAATTGAGAAAACCAGGCTGAAAAGAAAGCCAAAAAGCGCAGACAAATCCGGCAATTTTAATGAAAACAGGAAAAATGCCACAATCAATGAAGGTAAAACCAAGAACAAAAAACGCACCGCAATACTTCCCATATTCTTTGCAAACATATAAAACTGAAAATCAATGGGTTTCATAATATCCATTTCAATGGTACCTTTGCGGACTTGCTCCATAATATAGATCTGCGGACCGTTTCGCGGATGCAAGATTGCCTCCAGGGCAACACCCAGTACAGCATAGGAGATCATCTGGGGAAGCGGTACACCGCTAACGTTGGGGTTTGCGGCATACAACGCGCGCCACACATAACCTACACTGTACATCATAAGGAATGTGTAAACCAAGTTAATCCAAAAGGACACACGATATATGCTCATATTGTAAAATTCATTACGCAAAAAAGCCATGCCCGTGTGCATACTGATTCCCCTACTTACTCTCATAAAGTTTCCTCACAATCTCCTCAATATCAGGCTCAATGATTTCAATGTCGTGAACAGGATATTTATCACCGATAGAACGTATCAGCCCCATTGGGGTGGCCTCTGACCGATGAAACGAGAACCATTTACGGTTTCCCTCACTCCTGGTCAGCTTCGCATTCTCTACCTGAAAGTCCCCAACAGGCTCATCAAACTCTATCATCAGCGAACGGATAACGCCAAACTTCTGCACCATACTCTCTAAATCTCCATCATACATCAGATGACCGGAATCAATCACCACCACACGGGAACAGAGTTTTTCTATGTCCCCCATGTCATGAGTGGTAAGCAAAACCGTAGTACCTTTTTCACGATTAATCTCAGAAATAAAATCATGAAGATATTTCTTTGAAACAACATCAACCCCAATCGTTGGCTCATCCAAAAAAAGAATTTTAGGATCATGGAGCAGCGCCGCACAGATATCCGACTTCACTCGCTGCCCCAGGCTCATCTGCCGCACCGGCTTGTTGATAACCTCCTCAAGCCCCAACATGGGAATATAACGATCAAGATTCTTATGGTATGTACCATTGTCAATTTTGTAAATTTCCCTCAACAGGCGATAACTTTCAATCAGAGGAACATCCCACCAAAGTTGTGTTTTTTGACCAAATACGACACCAATCTGCTTAGCATTCTCCATTCGCTGTTCAAAAGGTTTGATACCGTCAACTGTGACGTTTCCTGAGGTAGGCTGCAAAATTCCGGAAAGCATTTTAATCGTGGTGGATTTTCCAGCGCCATTTTTCCCGATAAAACCCACTATTTCTCCATCGTCAACTGAAAATGTAATATCGTCAACCGCACGTTTGATAGTGTGTTCACCAGAGAACAGATTTCTCACAGCGGCAAATCTGCCCTTTTTCTGAACAGGTATCTTGAATTCTTTCACTAAATGATTTACTTCAATCATAATTATTTTCCTTTAAAATCAGGCTGTTGCATCAGAAAATCCTCTCATACAGCAGCCTGTCTCTACTTTTTCAGTTTATTCTATTTTTATGGTTTCTTACAGTTCCAGCGCCCGGAAGTAACGAATAGTATAATCCAGTCCTTTTTCTCCCAGTTCTCCCTGCCAGTTTGCAGAATGTGGTTCGATACTCAAACGTCCTTTATATCCCTGCGCGTGCAAAACTGCCAGGAACGCTCCCCAGTTTGTCTGATCCAGGCCTGCCGGCGGATCGTCATATCTCTCGCCGCCGATTACAAGAGCGCCTTTCAAATGTACATGAGCAAAACGTTTGCCCCAGTCTCTTGTTTCCTGCATATAATCGCCGCCTGCATAAATGCAGTGAGACGTATCATATTTGATATACAGATCTTTCAGATATCCATGAATGATTTTAAATTCTGTCGGGGTACATACAAAGTTATTCCAACGACAGTTATATGTGGCGATTTTCACACCCTTTTCTTTTCCATGGGCAATCAATTTTTCAAAGTAAGCAATTGCATGGGTACAGTTTTCATAATAAGAAAGACTTTCCACGTAATTACATCCGGTAATATAAACATCACATCCCAGATATGCAGTTGCGTCAATCAGACGATATTCCAGTTCCAGTTCTTCCTGGCGGATACCATTTTCATCAATTCTGTCACTGCCCCAGCGTCCCACAGCGCCTACCGGCACATTATAACGGCGGCTGTACTCTGCTGTCTGTTCCAGATTATCAAGAAATTCCTGCGCCCGGTCATTTACATCCAGTTCTACAAAAGAAAGTCCTTTCTCATGAACCTTTGCAAAATCCTCTTCTCGGATCCAGTTAATCATACCAAGCTCCATCTTATCCTCCATTTCTGGCATTTGTGGCTGTTCTGCAGCTACAATGCCGCAAAACAGCCACAACATTCCTCACTATTAATCGAAATAAATGGTCTTTCCTGTCTTTGCAGATTCATAGATTGCTTCCAGAATCTGGGTTACTACGATAGCCTGCTCCGGAAGAACAGTCAGAGGTTCTCCATTTGCAACTGCGTTGTAGAATACGCGCTGTTCTACATCAGCATCTTTTTCCTCAACACCGTCATAGAAAGCTACACCGCCAGCACTCAGGTCTGGTTTTTCCACGCACTGTCTGCCATAGGAAACACGGTTGATACGAAGTCCGTCTTTCATATCAGCGCCTGCTTTTGTACCGCAAAGGCTTGTTTTTGCTTCATCAACTTCCAGAGTATTCAATGCCCAGGAAGCTTCCAGTTCGATAACTGCTCCGTTTTTCATTTTAATGAAACCAAATGCAGAATCTTCAACAGTAAACTGTTCCGGATCCCAATCGCCCCATGCGTTTCCAGTATCTTTCTGCTCTGCCAGTTTACGGAATATAGAACCAGTTACGCTTTCCGGCTCATAGTTATCCATCATCCACAGTGTCAGGTCAAGAGCGTGTGTTCCGATATCGATCAGAGGACCGCCACCCTGTTTTTCAGCATCAAGGAATACGCCCCAGGTCGGAACTGCACGTCTGCGCAGCGCATGTGCTTTAGCAAAATATATCTCACCCAGATCTCCGTTTGCGCAGGCTTTTTTCAGATACTGAGAATCTCCACGATAACGGTTCTGATAACCAATGGTCAGGAGTTTTCCTGTTTTCTTAGCTGTATCCAGCATCTGTTTTGCTTCTTCGTAAGTTTTAGCCATTGGTTTCTCACACATTACGTGTTTTCCTGCTTCCATAGCTGCAATACTTACTGGTGCATGAGCATTGTTCGGGGTCAGTACATAAACTACATCCAGATCTTCTTTTACAAGTTCTGTGTAATCTGTATAAACGCGGGCATCCTCTGTACCATACTCTTCTTTTGCTTTTTCTGCGCGCTCTACGATCAGATCACAAAATGCTACCAGTTCAAAATTTCCGTTCTTTTTGATTGCAGGCAAATGTTTTCCATTTGCGATACCGCCACATCCTACAACTCCAGCTCTTAATTTCTTAGCCATAATCATTCCTCCAACTTTTTCTATAACTATTTTCTATAACTTTTCTTTTCTCAATCTTCCAAACATTTTTTTAAAAAACGCAGACCTTTTTCCATATCATCCATAGGTTTCCCATAGTGATGATCGTCCTGCTCAATCACGAACCACTGCGCTCCACCCTCAATACCTGTCTTAGCAACGGCTTTTATATCCACCACACCGTCACCGAGAGGAAGAAGTATCACCTTCTCATCTTCCCGACGAAAATCTTTCATATGAACAAGCGGACAACGTCCTGCATATTTTTTCAGATATTCACAGGGTTCTGCTCCTCCTACAGTTACCCAGCACATATCCAGTTCCGCATCCAGAACACCTGCAGGAGCATCAAGATACAATTGATCCAGATGATATACACCCTCCGGTGTCTTTTTAAATTCAAAATCATGGTTATGATATAAAAGTTGTATTCCACGCTTCTTACAGCTTTCTGAAATCTTACCGATCAACTGCAAAGTCTCCTCATACTTTTCAGCGCCATATCGGCGATCTTCTCTCAGCCACGGAATCGCAATCCATTTGCATCCCAAAGATGCATATGTATCCAGTGTGCCTTCCATATCTTTTTCCAGCTCTTCAATCGGCACATGGGCGCTCACTGCTGTCAGACTGTTTTCATCTAAAACTTTTTTGATTTCTTCTGCCGTTTTACCATAAAGACCAGCCAATTCGACACCATCATACCCCATCTGTGCAAGTTTTTTCATGGTGCCTGCAAAATCAGCTTCCGCCTCATGACGAACAGAATATACCTGCACTGCAACTGGTATCTGTTTCATCTTCTTACCTCCTGCTCTTTTGCCGTCTTATGCTTCGAATTTTACAACCTGTTTTGTCTCGGCAGATTCAAAGATTGCTTCCATCAGACGCATAACTCTTGCCACTTCATCCAGTTTGATCTTCGGCTCCTCTTTGCCTTCGATCACTGCCATAACATTCTTATAGAAGTCACGAATATCACTGTCTGCCCATGGCATCTCTTCTGTACGAATGGTATCTTCTCTTCGAGGCGCCATTGTCTTTGTCAGTCCTGCCGCTGTAATAACCGGAACCACATCTCCCTCATTGATGCCTGTCGCACATATAATCTTGCCGTCACGTCCAAAATCATTGATCACAGCGCTTCCATCTGCTCCCAGCACATACCAGCGAGGCAGAGAAATGAAATTGCTTGTACCCACTTCAACAAGTACGTGAATACCATTTGCAAATCCAAGATCTGCAGTAAATCCATCATCACAAAGCTGATTGGTAACATTTGTCAGTGTTGCATACACGGTTTCCAGCTTTTCATTCGGGAAAAGAAGCAGCGCCTGATCCAGAAGATGTACGCCCCAATCCAGTACCATACCGCCGCCATGCTCCGGCTCCTGTCTCCAGTCTCCCGGGATACCGCGGGAACCATGTACTCTGGATTCAATACGAAATACCTCTCCCAGTTTTCCCTGTGCCAGAACATTTTTTACAGTGAGAAAATCTTCATCCCACCGTCTGTTCTGATGTACTGTAAAGAATTTTCCTGTACGCTCTGATGCTTCTCTCATAACTGCAAGATCTGCGGAGCAAAGGGTAACAGGTTTTTCAGAAACCACATTTTTTCCTGCTTCCATAGCGCGGACTGCAATCTCCTTATGAACATCATTTGGTGTTGCTGCCAATACCAGATCAACGCTCTCATCTGCCAGAAGATCTTCCATGCTTTCGTAAACGTGTACGCCTTTTTCCCGGGCATACTCTCTGCGTTCTTCTTTAATATCCCAGATTCCTGCCACTTCCAGATCATCAATTCTCTGAATCAGGTCATAATGCCAATTCGCCATTCCACCGAAACCAACCATAGCAAGTCTATGCTTCATGTCAATATTCCTCCTCAATCAATTATGCCCAGTACATACTTCCTCTGTCTTCAAAGATCAGAGAATCTTTCAGACAGCCTATTGCTTTTAACAGTCCTTCTCTTCCGGACATCAAACTATCCTCATGTTCAATACTGATCGCATAGTCATAACCTGCCAGACGCAGTTCAGATGCGATTGCTTTCCAGTACTCGTTTCCATGTCCATATCCTACAGAACGGAAGATCCAGGAACGCTCGATTTCATTTCCATAATGTGTGGTATCCAGAACACCATTCAGTGCTGCGTTTGCCGGATCGATCTTTGTATCTTTTGCATGGAAGTGGAACAATGCTCCTGCTTTTCCCAGTTCACGGATACAGGTTACAGGATCCATTCCCTGCCAGATCAAATGGCTGGGATCAAAGTTTGCACCGATTTCCGGTCCCACTGCTTCACGAAGGCGAAGTAAAGTTTTTGTATTGTATACACAGAATCCCGGATGAAGTTCCAGTGCGATTTTATGTACATTATGCGCTTTTGCAAATGCAACTTTTTCTTTCCAGTATGGAATCAATACTTCATTCCACTGGTATTCCAGAATTTCAGAGAAATCTTCCGGCCATGGACAGGTTACCCAGTTTGGCATTTTGTCTTCCGGACTTCCTCCCGGACAACCGGAGAATGTATTCACAACAGGAACACCTATTTTTTCTGCCAGCAAAATAGCGTTAGTCAGATCATCGTCGAATTTTTTAGCGATCTCTTTGTTTGGATGTACCATGTTTCCATGGCTGCTCAATGCGCTGATTTCCAGACCATGACTCTTAATTGTCTCTACAAATTTTTTGCATTTTTCATCGTCTGCCAGAAGTTCTGCCGCATCGCAATGTGCTTTTCCCGGAAATCCACCACATCCTATTTCCACCATCTGTACCCCATTTTCAGCCAAAAATCCGCAGGCTTCATCCAGTGGCAAATCTCCTAAAACAACTGTAAATACTCCAAGTTTCATGTTAACTTCCTCCTTTTATTATTTTCTTTTTCTTTTTAAATTTGCTAATATGCTGTTTTTTTCTTTTCAGCAATTTATTTTTTTATTTATTATACACAATTTTCCTCGACACTTTTAATATAACGAAAATAGTAGAAAAAAGATAGTCTTCCTCTGCTATAAATTCATACGATTCTGCTATTTCGTTTTTCCTTTTCTTGCTTCCAGAGGAGTACACCCATAATACCGTTTGAACATTCTCCCAAAGTTATTATAATCTGAAAACCCTACCGCATCTGCCACCTGAGCTGCCGCGTATTCACCATTTTTTAACAGGTTCATCGCTTTTTTCAAACGTACTTCATTAATATACTGAAGAGGCGCCATCCCCAGACTCTCCCGAAACAAATGATTAAAGCGGTCATCACTCAGATGAACCAGCTCTGCCAGTTGGCTGTTGCTGATATTTTCAGGATAATTTTCTTCAATATAGCGAAGTACCGTATTCAGCCGATCCAGATTTTTTCGTCTCCGTATACTTTCTCTGTCTGTCAGCTTTTCCTGGGCATAATGCCGCGCCAGATAGCACACAAGAGAGAGTAAGGCTCCCTTACAGGCCAGCTTCCACCCTGCCTCCTGATTTTCCTGTTCTTCGCAAATCTGCTGCATCAGTTCATCTATTCTCTGATCATTTTGAATAACCGGCTGAACAATGATATTCTGCTCTGCCAGTTCCTTAGACAGCGCCTCCATCTCAAAAATGATCACAAGCATAACACTTCCGGTTTTCTCTGAATATCCTGCGTGCAAAACATTACTGTTCGCTATCACAAGACTTCCTTTCGGAGCCGATACTATTTCCTGATTCAGCTGTATCTTTGTTTCTCCCTCCAACACATAATGAAGTTCAATATGTTCATGCCAGTGCATGTCAAAATAACAGCACTTGCCCTTTGGCCGATTCATAAATACCTGTACCGGAAATTCCCGGTCACTTAATATCTTCTGCTCATACAGATTCATTTCATAAGCGATCATATATTTATTTTCCCACCTTCCATCCATGATACCTCTGTTTTATTTTTTCTCAATTTTGGGAAAAGAAAAATAAAAACAGATTCCCTCGCCTTTCTTGCTGCTGACCTGGATTACTCCTCCGTGTTCTTTTACGATCCACTGTACCATAGGAAGTCCCAGACCGGAGCTTTCTCTCTCTGTCCTTGAAGGGTCTTCCTGATAAAACCGTTCCCATATATGAGGAAGAGCCTCCTGTGATATTCCAATCCCGTCATCCCGTATCTCTCCGGCAATTTCTTCTCCCCAGGATTTCAGATTTACCTGTATTGTTCCTCCAGTCCTTCTCTTACCTCTTTGGACAGAGAAGGTTCCGCAAGCAGATCTTCACATTGCAGCATCATAGCTGACAGAGGTGTCCGCAATTCATGAGCCACATCTGAGGTAAACTGCTGTTCTCTCTTCATACTTGTCTCTATCTTTTCCAGAAGCTTTTTTCTCAAATATCGGATATACACATCAATCACATTGGAACCTCCTGTAAAATCATAATTCCATATATGCTGTTCCATTTTCTCCCGGGACAGCACAATCCCCTGATTTTGTATCATATAACGCAGGAGGGAAAATTCTTTTCCGGAAAGAGAAATTTCTTTCCCTCCCCGGAAAACCTGACAGGTATCCACATGAACTTCCAAATCTGCCACCCTGTAAATGTTTGTTTTTACAGATGCCGGTTTCCGCAGCATCACCCGGATTCTTGCCAAAAGTTCTTCAAATGCAAACGGCTTCACAAGATAGTCATCCGCTCCCGCATCCAGACCGTGAACCCGGTCTTCAATACTGTCCCGGGCAGTGAGAAGAAGAATCCTCATTTTACCTCACCTTTCAGTCATTCATTCCTTCTTCGCTCCACTCGAGAATTTCTCCGGTTTCTCCGTTCAGTTCAAATTCATATTCTCTCTGATTATAAAGAATTTCTCCTTCATATTTCCAATATTTGTCTTCTTTTTCCAATTCCATACGAACATTCTCTTCTCCTGCTCCCTCTACCCGGGCCAGTACGATTTCCAGCGCTTTTTCCTTGCTGATCACCTGACCGTCTGTCGGCTGGGTTCCGGAAGCATCCTGATTCATAAAATCATCTTCTATCTCCGAATCTTTGCTGAGAATCTCTCCTGTGTTACTGTCAATATCATAATCGTATTCCCGGTTATCCACATAGAAATCCACTTCATATTTATCTCTTCCGTCATCATATTCCTGATGAACGCGGATTCTTGTCACCTGACTTTCTTCCACTCCCGCATCCTGGAAAGCAATAGATTTTACCTCTTCTTCTGTAAGTTTGGAAGCGCTATTCTCTTCTTTTGATACATCATTTTTTTCTGTATTCTCTTTTTGTGTTTTCGGCGCTTTTGCCTCCATCACCTGACCGGTAGATTCCTGCTGTGTTTTTGCGCCTTCGTTTTGTCCGCATCCTCCCATCAAAATGGCTGCCGTCAAAATTGTTCCTGCTATTAACATTCTTTTCTTCATAATTTTTATCCCCTTTCTATTACCTATGGTTTATATTATCTCTGTGTTTCTATATTCCATACTATACAGAAGGAAAATTAAAGAAAGATTAAAACAGCACATTTATTTTTTAAATATGGAATTTAATTTTTCCAGCCCTGCCCGATGTTCTCTCTGATATATGGCAATATGTTCTTCGTCACAGCTTCTGTCTTTAAAAGAAGGATACAAAAATCCCCATACAGGTTTTCCCGGTTCATACTCTTCATCCACAGGACAAATCAGGCCAATCAGATATTCATACACCTCTTCTGATTCCCATTGGCGTTCTTTATCCTTTCCTTTTACCGGTATATCATATCGATCATGAAACACAAAAATACCATATGACGAAGTCCCGTGATATCTGTCGCTGATCTGTTCGTAAAAAACATCCAGCAAAGCATCATTTTTCAATCCACACTGACGTATTGCCTCCATCAGCCTTCCAACAGACTCTTTCTCCTGGCTGCGAACAGAAAAATCGTACTCTTTAAGTTCTTCATTCGTTTTGGAAAACAACACTGTTTTTGCCAGGTCCATATTTTTCTTCCGGTCTGCTGCAGATAATTGCAGAAAATTTCTGTTGAAAGTTCCGTCAATCTCTCCCGTTTCATCACAGTAACAACCGGCAATCCGTGTAAATGAAGTCCGACTCAGATTCATTCTTCTTGTAAGTTCCATCATATCTTCACGATTCAGCATATATTTGTGTCTCCTGATCTATTTTTTACAGTTTTATGCTCTTAGGGCATCCGCTTTTTTTCTTGCCTCCGCTGAAAGCAGACGAATCCTGTCAAAATCTCTTTTTTTAATCAGATCGCCTTTTACCATCCAGCTTCCGCCACAACAAAGTATTTTATCACAACTTAAATATTTTTCCATATTCTGAGGATTAATTCCTCCTGTGGGCATAAACTTCAACATAGGATAAGGAGCCGCCATAGCTTTTATCATCTCCAGCCCTCCAGCCTGTTCCGCCGGGAAAAATTTGACAACCTTTAATCCCCTTTTCACTGCCTGCGCCGCCTCGGAAGGTGTGATGCATCCGGGAAACACAGGAATATCTTTTTTCAGGCAATAATCAACAATCTCCGGATCAAAACCCGGACTGACAATAAATTTTGCTCCTGCTTCCATGGCCTGATCCACTTGCTCTGTCGTAAGAACTGTTCCCGCTCCCACCAGCATATCCGGATATTCCTCCACCATAAGACGGATAGATTCCGCAGCAGCAGCAGTACGAAATGTTACTTCAGCGCAGGGAAGTCCTCCATCTATCAGGGCTTTCGCCAGCAAAACAGCGTCTTCAGACTGCTCCAGCACTACCACCGGAACAACACCCATTTCATAAAATTTCTGTTCTGTCGTTTTCATTTTCTACCTCTCTCACCGTTTAATATCCATATCCTGCCGCATCACCTGACGTACCTGTTGTACATTTTCAATAATTGCTCCATCTCCGTGGATGGTATGCTTCAAAGCGCTGCAGGCTACGCCAAAATCAATAATTTCTTTTGGAGAATATTTTTTCATTAACGCATAAATCGTTCCCGCCACGAAAGCATCTCCTCCGCCTACCCGGTCCAGTATATCGAATGTTACCGTATTACTTTCCCAGGTTTTTCCATCCAGCCATAAAAATGCGGCGAGACTATTTCTACTGCTGCTTTCTGCCTGGCGCACGTGGCGGGCAATACACCGGATATTTGGATATTGTTTTACAAATTCACGAAACACTTTATCCTGCTGTTCCCTGTCCGGCCATGGTAAAAGATTATCTTTTACATCTCCCGATTCCGGATTGCCCGGCTCTTTCCAGAGATGGTACGGTTCTATGCCAAACAATACGTCCACATAAGGGAGACACCGGGTACAGAAATCTCTTGCCTCCTCCCAGCTCCACAGGGAACTTCTGAAATTCCCGTCAAAACTCACCACCATATTTTTCTTTTTTGCAGCTTTCAGACACGCCATGGTCAATTCTCTGGCATTTTCACCCAGAGCAGGAGTTATTCCTCCCAGATGAAGCCAGGTATAGCCTTCCATCAACCCCAGGATATCTGTCCCTGTAAAATCGTACTCAGAAAAAGCACTGTGTTTTCTGTCATAAATCACCTGACTGGGCCGGATTCCGTATCCTGCTTCCAAATAATAAATTCCCAGCCGATGAGAAGGAGTTTGTTCCGGCGTGCTGTAAATCACATGAGAACAATCCACATCCCTTCCCTTTAATCCGGATACTGCACTCCTTCCCAGACTGTTATCGGGAACCACTGTAAAATATGAGCTGTCAATTCCAAGGTTTGCCAGACAAAGAGCAATATTCGCCTCACTGCCCCCGTAATTCATCTCCAGAGAAGATACCGCTCTTATTTTTCCATAATTCGGTGTACTCAGACGAAGCAACAATTCTCCCAACGTAATAAATCTGTGATTCCATTTATTTTCCATATGTATAACCTCTCCGCTTTAATATTCCAGATAAGCCCCTTTCATCGGACTGGCTGCGTGTTCGCTAAACAGTCTCAATACCCCGTTTTTATATTTCGGCGTACCTGGTTTCCAGCGATTTCTTCTTTCTTTTAAAACAGTATCGATTTCCTCCTGCGTCTTTTCCTCCCCAGCGATTCCTATAATATTCAGTTTTCTCTCCATCACATCAATTTCAATCAGATCTCCTTCTTCCACAAGCGCAATTGGACCTCCATCCACCGCTTCCGGACTGCAATGCCCGATCACCGGACCTGTTGACGCTCCTGAAAAACGTCCATCCGTAATAAGCGCAATACTTTTTCCCAATTCCTTATCGCTGCTGATCGCCTCTGAAGTATAAAACATTTCCGGCATACCGCTTCCTTTCGGCCCTTCGTAGCGAATAAATACCGCTTCCCCCTTATGAACCTTATGTTTTAAGATAGCATCCAGACATTCTTCCTCGCTGTCAAAAGGTCTTGCCCGCAGCACAGAGTGAAACATTTCTCTGGGACAGGCTGTATGTTTGATCACTGCTCCTTCCGGCGCCAGATTTCCTCTGAGAATAGCAATGCTTCCGTCTGTTCCCAGAGCTTTCTCATAGGGACGGATAATATCTTCCTTTTTCAGATTCACCTGATACCGCTGATTGAATTCCTGCAGCCATTTATCACATTTTTCATAAAATCCGTTCTTTTGCAATTCTTCCAGATTTTCTCCCAGGGTCTTTCCGGTAACTGTCGTCACATCCAGATGGAGATGTTCCTTAATTTCTTCCATGATTGCCGGAACACCGCCGGCATAATAGAAGCATTCAGCCGGCCACCGCCCCGCCGGACGCACATCCAGAAGATATCTGGCATTTCTGTGAATCCTGTCAAAAGTATCTCCCGTTATTTCCAGACCAAATTCATGAGCAATCGCAGGGATATGAAGCAGACAGTTGGTACTTCCCGAAATTGCAGCGTGTACCAGTATTGCATTTTCAAAGCTTTCCATAGTCACAATATCTGAGGGACGCATATGTTCCATTTTTGCCAGTCTTACCGCCTGTCTTCCTGCTTCTTTCGCAAATTCCAGAAGATCCGGACTGGTAGCCGGCATCAAAGCGCTTCCCGGAAGAGCAAGGCCCAATGCTTCCGCCATAATCTGCATGGTAGAAGCCGTTCCGATAAAGGAACAGGCGCCACAGCTTGGACAGGCATTACATTTTGCCCATTCCAGCTTTTCTTCATCAATTTCTCCCCTTTCGTATTTTGCACTGTACATCCCCAACTGTTCCAGAGTCAGCATATCCGGACCTGCATTCATAGTTCCCCCCGGCACCACAACGGAAGGAATATTTACCCGGGCAAGTCCCATAAGATTTCCCGGTAATCCTTTATCACAACTGGACAGATAAACTCCACCGTCAAAAGGCGTGGCATTTGCATGAATTTCTATCATATTTGCAATCATTTCTCTGCTGACCAGACTGTAATTAATTCCGTCTGTTCCCTGGCTTTCTCCGTCACAGATATCTGTGCAATAATATCTGGCTCCAAACCCGCCTTCCTCTTCTACACCTTTTCTTACTTCTTCCACAAGAATATTCAGGTGTCCACTTCCCGGATGGCTGTCTCCATAAGTGCTTTCCACCATGATCTGTACTTTGTCCAGATCTTCTTTTTTCCACCCTGTACCAATCCGTAATGGATCCAATTCCGGCGCTGACTTTCTCATTTCCTGACTTTGCAATTTCATACGTTACCTCCCTCGTATCATATTCTTTTTTTCACAGAGTCCTTCTTTTTTTGCCAAAATTTCTCTCACAGCTTTTTACTCTATCTTCATTGTAATTGTACTATTCCAAGAAATCAACACCATTATTTTATCATAGAAATTTTAAAGATTTTTTATTGCTTTTATTGCATTTTTATGTATAATATGATATGTAGGTCGTACAATAAAGACCTTCAGCAAATATTAAGTTCCGTCTCAGACGTTCACAATATTTGCCTTATGTATAACTATAATGGAAGAAAAGAGGTTAATGTAAGATGGCAAAAATCGATTTGACAAAGTACGGTATTACCGGAACTACAGAAGTTGTGTACAACCCTTCTTATGAAATGCTGTTTGAAGAAGAAACCAAACCTGAACTGGAAGGTTTTGAAAAAGGACAGGTAAGTGAGCTGGGTGCTGTTAATGTAATGACTGGTGTTTATACCGGACGTTCTCCTAAAGATAAATTCATTGTTATGGATGAGAACTCCAAAGACACTGTATGGTGGACATCTGACGAATATAAGAATGATAACAAACCTGCATCCCAGGAAGCATGGGATACATGTAAGGAAATCGCTCTGAAAGAGCTGTCCAACAAGAGACTTTTCGTTGTTGATGCATTCTGCGGCGCTAACGCTGATACCCGTATGGCTATCCGTTTCATCGTAGAAGTAGCTTGGCAGGCTCATTTCGTTAAAAATATGTTCATCCAGCCAACTGCTGAAGAACTGGAAAACTTCGAACCGGATTTCGTTGTTTACAACGCATCCAAAGCAAAAGTAGAAAACTACAAAGAGCTGGGTCTGAACTCTGAAACAGCCGCAATCTTCAACATCACAAGCCGTGAGCAGGTTATTCTTAACACATGGTACGGCGGAGAGATGAAAAAAGGTATGTTCTCCATGATGAACTACTACCTGCCACTGAAAGGCATCGCATCCATGCACTGCTCCGCTAACACTGACTTAAACGGTGAAAACACAGCAATCTTCTTCGGTCTGTCCGGAACAGGTAAAACTACTCTGTCCACAGATCCAAAACGTCTTCTGATCGGTGATGACGAGCACGGTTGGGATGACAACGGAGTATTCAACTTTGAAGGTGGATGCTACGCAAAAGTTATCAACCTGGACAAAGATTCTGAGCCAGACATCTACAATGCAATCAAACGCAACGCTCTTCTTGAGAACGTTACTCTGGATGCAGAAGGCAAAATCGACTTTGATGATAAGAGCGTAACAGAAAACACTCGTGTTTCTTACCCGATTGATCATATTGAAAAAATTGTTCGTCCAGTATCTGCTGCACCTGCTGCAAAGAATGTTATCTTCCTGTCTGCTGATGCATTTGGAGTTCTGCCTCCAGTATCCGTTCTCACACCAGAACAGACAGAGTACTACTTCCTGTCTGGATTTACTGCAAAACTTGCAGGTACAGAGCGTGGTATCACAGAGCCTACTCCTACATTCTCCGCTTGCTTTGGTCAGGCATTCCTGGAGCTGCATCCTACAAAATATGCTGAAGAGCTGGTTAAGAAAATGCAGGCTAACGGAGCAAAAGCATACCTGGTTAACACAGGATGGAATGGAACAGGAAAACGTATCTCCATCAAAGATACACGTGGAATCATTGATGCTATCCTGAACGGTGACATCAACAACGCTCCTACAAAAACTATTCCTTACTTCAACTTCGAAGTTCCGACAGAACTGGTTGGCGTTGACACAAACATTCTTGATCCTCGCAATACTTACGCTGACGCTTCCGAATGGGATGAGAAAGCAAAAGATCTTGCACAGAGATTCATCAAGAACTTCGCTAAATACGAAGGAAATGAAGCTGGAAAAGCTCTGGTTTCTGCTGGTCCTCAGTTATAATTATAAAAGAACAGGGATATATAGTCCTTAAATCTTAAATAAGAAACTCCCATAGAATTCAGCGTTTTGATACCTGATGTTCTATGGGAGTTTCTTATTTACTACAACATTAAAACTATATTTCCTTGGCCTTTTCTTCTTCCTTGATCTCCCAGTGAATCAAAAAGGTTAAAGCAGCTCGCAGTGCAATGATTCCCGCTACGATACCAATTTCTTTCCATTCCCGGACTATTACAGTACGAAGGATCTCACTTCCCATCTTAAATTCCAGTCCCATGGCAAGTCCTTTTGCAAGATAAATCCTTGTATCTCCGGCATGACGCAGCCATTTGCTGATACCCTTCAAACCACTCCAGATAATGATTCCCACTCCAATAAATTCAAATAATAATATGGCAATACTGGCGATATTTTCCAATACCCATTCCAGAGTTGCTTCTATAGATTCTATCATTTTCATCCTCCTGTATAATTCAGCATCAAATACAATACAAACTGAAAAACGCCACTTTATTTTCACCACACCAGTAAGTGAATCCACAACTGGATGCCATCTTATCTGCCTGGATACAGTAAGCAGATAAACAGGATGATTGTTCCTCAGGAAAACGGCAAGGTTTTCCTTCTTCTCTGGTACAAACTGTGCATACAGTACAGGGACCTGCCATAACAGGTAAACCTTCCTGACCGGATTCTTTCATAGCTTTCAGAAAATCCCTTGACATATCATTATGTCTTTTTCTTACTTTCCTGATTTCCCCGTTATCCATCACATTATCAACTGTCTGAATTGTCTGCATTACCAGTCCTCTGGAATATTTCCTTACTTTCTCTTCCATCTCCCGGGGAGTACCGCAATCCGGAGGGCAGGCATGATTCTTTCCATAATTACCACAAAGATTCTCTTCACAGTATTTTCTGAGACTGCCATCAAACTTCAGATCTTCCACATCCATGAAAACAGCATGGTCAAATCCTGCTTTCATTGCAATCTCTATGATTTCTTTTTCTGTCATTTTTATCTCCCTTTCCATCAAAGGCCCAGTTTTTCCACCCATTCTTTTTCTTTGAATCCAGGTACAACAAAATCATCTCCGATCAACAATGGTCTCTTTACGATCATTCCATCAGAAGCCAAAAGTTCCAACTGTTCTTCTTCCGACATGGAGGGAAGCTTATCCTTCAACTGTAATTCTCTGTATTTCATTCCGCTGGTGTTAAAAAACTTTTTCAACGGCAGACCGCTCCTTTGTGTCCACTCCCGCAATTCTTCCAGAGACGGATTCTCCTCCACAATATGACGATCTGTAAATGAAATATTATTTGCTGTCAGCCATTTTTTTGCTTTCTGACAGGTACTGCATTGGGGATATTCGATAAACAATAACATCTTTTTCTCCTTCCTCATAATATTGGTACAATTGTATCATAAAACCCTTTTTTCGTAAATGAAAGATATAAGCTTCACTCTGCAAAAAAAATGTTCCGGCGCTTCTCCCACCGGAACACTTAAGAACAGCAAAATAAATTATATCCAACAATCAGACAGACCGCCGCAATCATAACAGTGCAAAAATTATCGGGAAGCAGCAACTGTATCAGCATCCCCACACCAATCCAGAATAAAATAAAACCGAGAACCCTCGTAACAGGTCACTCCTATTTTTCTTCTTGATTCAGTATATGCTCAAGTTCTTCTGTTGAACACTCTTCTTTTTCTTTCTTTCCTGCAAACCGGTCAGCCAGATCTGGTATCATATCCAAAATCTTAGTAACCGCATCCTGATTTCTCACATTTACCAGTTTAGTTCCATTTTTGTTAATTACCAATACTGCAGAAGGTGTAATTTTTCCTCCCATACCGCCGCCGCCGTTATTTTTCCCATTTTCTGAAAAAGCGCCTGCTCCTACTCCAAAAGATACGTCCACAAGGGGCAGTATGATGGTGTCACCTACAGTAATCGCATCACCTACCACAGTTTTTGTGGTAATAAAACTATCCATTCCTTTAAACAAAGCTTCTACTGTGTTCTGAAAATTATTCTCTGCCATAATCATGTCTCCTTATCCTGAAATTTTTGATAAACTTTTCTTACATCCTGATTCTTATATACTTGCCATGCTGTCCAGAGTAAATATACGCCATAGATTCTTCCGGATAATTGTATTTCACCTTCAAGAATCTTCCGGTCAAAAACCGGGGTCAGTAAAAATTTATCCTGATAAAAAGGATAAAATACTGCCGCTACTCCCAACACCTGTCCTGTCATCGCAGGATCTTCAAATCCAAACAACAGCTTTCCTGTCATCTTTCTGGGAAGAATATGATGAAGAAGTCCTTTTCCCTTCCCCAGCAAAAAGCGAAACGCTGCTTTTGTTGTTTCCAGAGCAAAAAAGTTCCGCCATTCTTTTATATTAGCACAGATATTGCGAGATGTTAATCTCAGCTTTTTAATTTTTCCGGATATTTTTTTCCATAATCCCTGTTTTTTTTCTGCTTTTTTATAATGTACGCTGCCAGAAGATCCCACTTTTTCTTTTTTAGAACCTGTTGCTTCTTCCTTCGGTTTCTTCTCCTGACAAACTTCCCCTGTGCTCTTTTCCTGTTCTTTCGGACCTATAACCGGGGTTTCTTCCAAATCAGCAACCGGGGTTTCTTCCGGCAATGATATCTGTGCCCTTTCCGGTTTTTTTACTTTCCGAGATTTTTTTCTCTTTCTTTCTTTTATTCCGGCTCTGGCCTTCATCAAAGGAATACCAAAAAGATAAAGTTCCCAACGGCTTTTGCCTTTTTCATAACTCACTGTTCCATGAATCAGATAGCATAACCAGGAAACAGATGCTTTCGCCTCTATCTGCTCTCTTTCTTTTTTCCCCTGCCCCCGATAACAGACCGGAATAAAAAGCACTGATAAAAGAACTGCCAGAACAATACCAAGTAATACCAGCAGGATAATTCCCAATATTTTTAAAATTGTCAAAATTATATGTAGCATCCCGATCACCCGCTTATTTCAATTGTTCTTCCAGATATCTGCGGACATCTGTATTTTTCTGGGCCTCATAGGTTTCTGCTACGATCTGCTGAACCAATTCCAGAGCCTCCCAGTAACCAGCCGCCAGTCCCACGATCATGGGACAGCGACGGTATATCGTCTTCTGTATCAATTGATTAGAAGAAATGATTTCCAGAAGATTTTCCGGATTGGAAGCAAGAGTTACCAGGTATACCTCCAACTGCAGTTTTCTGTGATTCACCTTGTGAATCATCTGATTTTTCTTCTTTTTAGCATTATCCCCCACATAGAGTTTTTTATACCATGTAAGCATCAGTCATCTTCCAACCTTTTCTCAAGTGCATCTACCACGGACTGAAGAACCTTGATCCGGGCATAATACTTATTATTTCCTTCTACTATAATCCACGGAGCATACGTTGTGGAAGTGTGTACCAGCATATCGTCTACCGCCTGCTCATACAAATCCCATTTTTCTCTGTTTCTCCAGTCTTCTTCTGTGATTTTCCATTGTTTCTCCGGATTTTCCATACGTTCTTTAAAGCGGCGCTCCTGCTCGTCTTTATCAATCTGGAGCCAGAATTTTAAAACCACTGCACCGGAATGTACCCAGTTGGCCTCCATCTCATTCATTTCTTTATACGCTCTCTGCCACTCTCCTTTTGTACAGAAACCTTCTATTCTTTCCACCATTACTCGTCCATACCAGGTGCGGTCAAAAATAGCGATATGACCTTTTTTGGGAACATTATTCCAAAATCTCCACAGGTAATGGTGCGCCCTCTCCAGATCATTGGGGGCAGCCGTGGGATTTACCTGATATCCTCTGGGATCCATTTTCTCTGTCAGACGCTTGATGGCGCCTCCCTTTCCTCCTGCATCCCATCCCTCAAAACCTAAAATCACCGGAATTCTTTTCTGATATAATTCCCCATGAAGTTCCTGGATTCTTTTCTGGAGTTTTTCCAGTTTTTCTCTGTACTCTTCTTTTGTATAACTGAGAGTAAGATCCACGCTGTTCAGACTGGATGTACGCAGAATATTATCTTCTGTCTTATCCTGTGTCTTATATTCCTCCAGTTGTTTTTCTACCTTTACAGCAGCTTCATGAGCTGCCTGTTCTTCTTTCACTTCCCTGATTTTTTGCTCCATAGCCCTGATAACAGCGGAATAAATCTTAACTGTAGCAAATTCTCTGTCGGTAGCTTCCACAATCGTCCAGGGTGCGCAGGCAGAATCCGTTCTTTCCAGCATCTCTTCATTCATGGTTTTATACCGGTCATATTCTTTATTTCTGCGAAGATCATCCTCAGAAACTCTCCATGCATTAGATTTAGACTCCATCAGCTTTTTAAATCGCTTCTTTTGTTCCTTCTGATCAATAGCAAGAAACAGTTTAATGATCACATAACCCCCATCTGTAAGCTGACGCTCAAAGGAGTTGATTTCTTCATAAGCATATCCCAGTTCTCTGGAAGTTGTGATCCCGTCGAACCGATCTACCAGAACTCTCCGGTACCAGCTTCTGTCAAAAATGGCAATTCTTCCTTTTTCCGGTGTTTTTGTCCAAAACCTCCACAAAAACGGACGCATCTGTTCCTCCGGAGATTCTCCGTTAATAGCATACACAGAAAATCCTCTGGGATCCAATGCTGAAATTAATTTACTGATCTGTACACCCTTCCCTGCTGCGCCAAATCCTTCAAATACAATCATTACCGGAATTCCCAGCTCTTTACATTCTCTCTGAAGCCGGGCCAGATGAGGTTCCATCTCACCCATCTTCTCCTTGTACTCATCTTTCCCCATTTTTTTGGTAAGGTCAATCTGTTCTAACATAAAAACCCTCCTTTCCCTCTTTTCACAGAGATAAAACAAAAAAAGACTGTTACATCAATTGTTTTTCAGCAATCAGTGCAACAATCCCCTTGTGCTTAAAAGTACTTGCGGCTGCCCCACAGGTTTGATTTCCTCAGGTTCAGATATTCATTATATGCCATTTCCAGAATCTGCCGCTCATTGGAAAACTTTAGCAGATGGTAAGCTTCATGGAACTTGTAATATCCAGAATCCACAAAATATTCCTCTCGTTGAGGTTTACTGTAGTAACTGTCTGCCATCATCAAAAACCAATGAACCTCTTTTTCTACAGTATCTTCAGGTACTGTAAAACTATACTGACTTTTACCGATATACTTGATAATTGATGCCTGCACACCGGCTTCCTCCTTAACTTCACGGATCGCGGTCTCCTGAAACGTCTCTCCCGCTTCCACAGTTCCTTTGGGAAGGACCCAGCCTTCATACTTATTCCGGTAACTCTTATACAGTGTCAGAATCTTTCCCCGATATATTACCACCCCGCCACAGCTTGTTGCCTCAATCATATGCAGTACCTCCTGTTACGCGTTGTGCTTTTGAATATTCTTAGTATAACTCTTTTCAGAAAACTGTGCAACCTTATGATGAATAATAAACATCAAATATTTTTCCCGCAATTGGTACGGCAATTTCACTTCCGGCTCCAGATTCTTCTGCAATAACACTTACCACAATATCCGGATCTTCCACATTGGAAAAACCTACAAACCAGGAATGTGGCGTGGTAACACTTACATCTCCGTGTTCTGCCGTTCCTGTTTTTCCTGCTGCCGTATATCCCCGTCCTGATAAGGATGAGGCGGTTCCTTCTTCCACCACACCAATCATCAGTTTCGAAAGTATCCCTGCTTCCTGAGCAGTCATTAATTTTTTATATGCCTTTGGAGCATACTCTTTTACCGTATTACCGGAGGAAGATTCTATTTTTTCCACCAGGTACGGTTTCATCAGCGTACCGTCATTGGCAATACTGCTGGTAAGCATAGCCATATACATGGGAGATACCAGTGTATTTCCCTGCCCGATAGCCGTCTGCATGGTCAAAGCATCTCCACTGTTTTTCTCCAGATCAAAACGACTCTTTCTATAAGGCATATCCAAAGGAAGCTCTTGATTAAATAAGAGACTGTCCACTGTTTCCCGATACTGTTCCTTATTCAAATCCACACCGATCTGAGCAAACGCTGTATTACAGGATTTGGCAAAAGCCCGGGGAAAATCCAGTTGACCGTGAGCGCTGTTATGGTAACAATGAATGGTATAACCGCCGTTTTCCACTTCTCCTGTACAGTTGAAGTCAAATCCATCCAGTGTTTGGTTTTCTCTCCAGTATGCCAGAGAAGTAACTATTTTAAAGATAGATCCCGGAGGATACTGTCCCTGAGTTGCCCTGTTTACCAGACTGGAATTTTCTTCATCGCTGGTGATTTTTTCCCAATCCGCTGACAGTGTATTGGGATTAAAATCCGGTTTACTGACCATTGCCAGTATTTTTCCCGTATCCGGTTCTATTACCACCACAGCTCCTTTTCGATCTCCCAGCGCGTCATAAGCAGCCTGCTGAAGTTTCACATCCAGGGTAGTAATAATATTGTCACCCATATTTTTTTCATTTTTAAATTCATTTTCCACCTGCTCCAGCATATTATCATGGGAGGTGAGAAGCTGAGAATTCATACTCTGCTCCAATCCGCTGATACCTGCGGAAGAATATCCCACCACATGGGCAAATACATTTTCATAAGGATACAGACGAAACTCATTGCCTTCCCCATCTTTCTGAGTACTTGCCAGAACTTCTCCATCGGCTGCCCGTATCTCACCTTTGACTACCCGTTCCTGATAAGTTCCCTGCCTTTTGCTGTTATAAGGACTGTTGGCATAATCATCTGCCAGTTTTACATTGAAATATACCAGATAACCGATCAAAGCAAGAAATACTCCCACAAAACTATAGGCAATCAGCACGTATTCTTTACCAGTTGAGGCTTTTTTCTGTTTGCTCCTGGATTTTTTCTTCGAGGGTTTTTTCCCGCTGCCCATTGGTTCCTCTTGCAGATGGTCCCTTAGGTCCCCTTCCATTTTTCTTTTTTGCTTTTTTACGTTTTTCGTTTTGTCTTCTCTGCCTTTCAAGTTCTTCACCTTCATCTTCCCTGAGAATATATAACCCCTGAATAATTGCCACCATCAGTATGGAACAGATTACAGAACTTCCTCCATAACTTACCAGCGGAAGCGTAATTCCAGTCATAGGTATAAAATTGCTGGAACCACCCACTGTCAGAAATACCTGAAAAGCATATTCTGCTCCCAGTCCCATGGCAATCAATTTATAAAATGGTTTACTCATCTGCATTGACACGTTGACGATCATTAAATAGAGACTCATACACACCAATAGCATACAGATTGCAAAAATTGCCCCCAGTTCTTCACAAATAGCTGCAAAAATAAAATCTTTGTCTACTACCGGGATAATATTGGGCATTCCTTCTCCCAGTCCCATTCCAAACCAGCCGCCTGCACTGATACCGAAAAGTCCCTGAGAAGTCTGATATCCTCCTCCCACTTTATCATAAACGGCAATGGGATCTTTCCATATTTCCACCCTCTGACGCACATGATTAAACAGAAAAAAAGCGACCACTGCAGCCAGGGTTCCTCCTGCAAGACCTGCCAGCGCATATAAAGGTTTTTTAGTTGCCACATAAAGCATCACCAGGTAGGCCACAAAAAATACCACTGCGCTTCCCAAATCCTTGGAAAATACCAGAATCAGCACATGAAGGCCGGCTACCGCCGTTGTGACTACCACTCTCTTAAAGCTGGTATCCTCTCTTAGCATACCCGCCACAAAAAATACAAAGGTGATTTTTACCAGTTCAGAAAACTGGAATGTTACCCCTCCGATCTCAATGGATAATTTTGCTCCTCCTGAGGTTGCCGCTATAACAAGAACAGCAGACAGAAGAATAATACCCACGATTCCGTATAGCCAGGTCAGATCTTTTAACACCTTCACCTTTCTTACTATTACAGGAACCACAAAGGACAATGCCATGCCCACCACCACAATTTCAAATTGCTTGATCGCCTTATTGAAATTCAGACGGCTCAGTATCAGAAAACTGATACTCAAAAGCATACACATATTGTTGACGATCAAAAGGTTTCCTTTTCTGTAAATCACCCGGTATAAAATCTGTACCACAATGATAAAGATAAATACTGCTCCGCACATCAAAATCATATTGGGTTCTTCTGTTTTCATATAAAGAACCCCATATGCTACCACGTTCAAAAACAACATCAGTACGATCTGTTTTCTTAAAACCTGGCGTTTATCCTCCAGATCATGTTTGCCAAAAATTGTAAAACATTGAAAAGTAAAGAGTATCATCACAATGATAATCAGATATTTTGACAATTCTGTAATTATATGTTCCACATGCTTCCTCCCATCAGGAAATCACTCCTGTTTTATTCTACTCCACGGCTGAAATGGCCTTTGGTAGTTTCTCCCAGAAATTTCTGCTTCGGCTCTTTTCCTTCACAGTATACCTCTGCAAATTCCCGGGCGATCTTTCTTGTTTCCTTTTCGTTTTCCAAAGTAAAGGACAGTCGATATCCCCCTATTTCCAGGCTTCTGACCTGATTTGCATCTCCAAGAAGAGACAGGGGCAGAGAATTATATATAGTATTATAACAGAATTCACAGTTGCAGACTGCATGAAATTCTTTCTGGTATCGGTCTTTTACCGTCAATACTGCACATTGACGGTTACAACGATCCAGATTTTTCTGAAGGCACTGGACGGATATCATCAACGGAATATATCCATACACCATGATCTCACTGTTCCGGTTATCTCTGAAACGAAGCTCTTTACTGTTTAATTCCAAAGGAATGGTATTCCATAAAATCCCCTGTTTTTTCCAGAACTTCTGACTTTCATCATTCATCGTATACAGATTAAAGTCCAGAATCGCCTTTTTTTCCAGCCCCATCTGTTTCAATACTCCATAGCTTTCCATATTCCGCACTACAAATCCGGACAAGCCATTTTCAACCAGCCTGTTAAAAGACTCTTTTCTCCCTTTTAATTCCCGGTCTCTGACCATGTGGGGAAGCATAAGATAACACTCTTTTTTGCGTTTTTCACCATCTTTGATAACCTTTAACACAGAATCGTAAAAAGAATCCACAGGAAACATCCCACAATCCACATAAACTCTGGTTATCCCGGAAACGTCCATTACCGCCTTTAACTGCTGAAAACTCACCACTGAAGCAGACATTCCCGAAAGTTTTCCTTCATCCTCTTCCGGTATATCCTCTCCCAGCTCTGAAACAGCCTGTCTCTTAAAGGGCTGTAAAATAGCTTTTTTTAAAAGCTCCAATCCCTGTCGTCTCAATTCATTTAACTGCTGTACAGGTAGAAAAATTCTTTCTCCCATAAAAATATCAAGACTCTCGAACACAAATTCCGTTTCTCCCGTTTTCATCATCTGTCGGCGGATTCTGTCCTCTTCCAATGGCCTGCTGGCTGCTTCCTGCACCATTTCTCCTTGCGCCGTCACCTGCACAGAGCCATATTCTATCTCCAGTATAGCAGGACAATCTGGAAAAAGGCTTAATGTTCCCTTAATTTTTTCTTGTTCTTTTCCACTTAAATACTTTTCCCTTATTTCTTCGAACAGTTTTTCGTTTCGGGCTTTCTTTTTTTCTTCTCCGGAAATTGATTTTTTCTCATTCCGAAGAGCCATCATCTCACGTCCGTTTCTCTGCTTATAATAACTTTCATGAAAACCATCCCGGTTATAAATATCCAGAAGAATCTGATAATCCTCTTTGCTGACAACGGGATTCTTTTCTCCCTCCAGATAACGATCCAGATATTTCCTGTAAATTGCCACCACCCCTGCAGTATATTCCGGTTTTTTCATACGCCCTTCTATTTTCAGCGAATGTACTCCCGCTTCCAATATCTGAGGCAAAATTCCCACCGTACACATATCCTTCGGACTGAGGGGATACCCGGTTCTGGCGTCATTCAACTGCTTTCCGTCCCGGTAAACCTGATAGGGAAGTCGGCATGGCTGGGCGCACCGACCCCGATTGCCGCTCCTTCCTCCAAAAAGACTGCTCATAAGACATTGTCCGGAATAACAGTAACAAAGAGCGCCATGAACAAAGCTTTCGATCTCCATATGGGTTTCCTGATAAATTTTTCGGATTTCCTCCAAAGAAAGTTCTCTGGCAGTAACCACCCTGGATGCTCCCGCTTCTTTTAAAAGTCTGGCGCTTTCCGGACCGGTGATGGTCATCTGGGTACTGGCATGAATGTGAATATCCGGAAAATGTGTTTTGATAAACGAAAGCACTCCCAAATCCTGTACAATAACCGCATCCAGACCTGCCTCATAATACGGAAGAAGATAATCATACAATTCTCTCTCCATCTCCTTATTTTTCAGCAGCGTATTCACTGTCAGATACAATTTTTTTTCATGCAGATGCGTATTGTCAATAGCCTGTATCATCTGATCCTGATCTAAATTTTCTGCATAAGCTCTTGCTCCAAACTTCTGTCCTCCCAGATAGACTGCGTCCGCACCGGCTTTAAAAGCTGCTTCCACCGCTTCATATGACCCTGCCGGGGCAAGTAATTCTATATCCATAATTTTCTCCTTTTCAATACAATAGGGCTGTCACACTAATCGTTTCATGAAATACATTATATTTCCGGTAAATGATTAATGTAACAGCCCCAATATTCTCTCCTTATTCCTTCAGAAGATTATCCATATCTTCTTCTAGTTTACGAATCTGTTGTTTCAGTTCTTCATTTTCCTGAGTAAGTTTCTCCGCCTGAATCTGCGCATCGATAAGATCGTGTTTCAGATCATACATTTCCTTATCTTTCAACTGAGAATCTTCCTCAAAGACCTCTGCCTGACGTTTTGCTTTGAAATAGTCATCTGCAATATTCAGACTTAACAGTGTATGTTTTGTCTCCATGGGCTGACGGTTATAACCGGGAAGCTCACTGAGCTGGGCGATTTTATGGTTCATATAAGAAGCCACTCTCTGCAGATATTCTTCACTTTCATAACCGCTTAAAGTGACAATTTTTCCTCCGATTAATACTTTCGTTGTATTTTTTGCTGGCATTGCTGGCACTTCCTCCATCTCGTATCATAACTCTATTATAAACAAAATCACTTAAAAAACAACCCTTTGTTTAATTTTCTCCGGGGAATTCCATGCCCAAATGGTGATAAGCATGTTCTGTAGCCACCCGTCCCCTGGGAGTCCTGTTCAAAAATCCGTGTTGAATCAGATACGGTTCATATACGTCTTCGATGGTTCCTGAATCCTCTCCGATTGCCGCTGCAAGAGTATCTAATCCCACCGGTCCTCCCTGAAATTTCTGTATAATGGTATTAAGAATGTATCTGTCTGTCTGGTCAAGACCGTAAGTATCCACCTCCAGAAGATCCAGAGCGAAAACCGCTACTTCTTCTGTTATTTTTCCATCATATTTCACCTGGGCAAAATCTCTCACCCGTTTCAGCAGGCGGTTGGCAAGACGAGGCGTTCCTCGGGATCTCTTTGCCATCTCCGCAGCTCCCCTGGTATCGATCTCCACCCCCAAAATCTTGGCGGAATGCTGGATAATTGTCTGCAATTCTTTTTCCGTATAGAATTCCAGATGATGAATCACTCCAAAACGATCCCGTAAAGGCGCTGTCAGCAATCCAGCTCTTGTGGTAGCTCCCACCAGTGTAAAATGGGGGAGATCCAGACGGATGGAACGGGCTGTTGCCCCTTTTCCTATCATAATATCAATAGCAAAATCTTCCATAGCCGGATACAAGACCTCTTCTACCTGCCTGTTCAGACGATGGATCTCATCCACAAACAATACGTCGCCTTCCTGGAGATTGTTTAAAATAGCAGCCATTTCTCCCGGCTTTTCTATTGCCGGTCCTGAAGTCACTTTCATATGCACACCCATTTCATTGGCTATAATTCCTGCCAGAGTGGTTTTTCCCAATCCCGGAGGTCCGTAAAAAAGCACGTGATCAAGAGAATCTTTTCTCTGCTTCGCAGCTTCTATATAAATCTTCAGATTTTGTTTCGCTTTTTCCTGTCCAATATAATCTTCCAGATATTGAGGCCGCAGATTTCCTTCTATTCGGATATCTTCTTCCGTCATATCTGTGGTAATCATTCTTTTATCCATTCCTCTTCTCCCCTGAAGCAATCATTAAATCATTTTTTTCAAAGCAGCTTTCAGAAGGTCTTCCACCTCCATATCGGCTGCTCCCTCTACTTTTTTCACAGCCCGCAACGCATCTGCGTTACCATATCCCAAAGCCACCAGCGCCTGAACCGCTTCATGAATACCATCTCCCGCTGCCTGAGTTTCCTGGTATTTTCCTGCCTGATTTGCCATTTTCTGTTCAAACGCATCTTCCAGATCTAATTTATCTTTCAATTCCAATATTAATTTCTGTGCCGTTTTCTTTCCAATACCAGGCGCTTTTGAAAGAGCCGCCACATCGTCTGCCAGAACCGCAAATCGAAGTTCATCTGCAGATAATGCGGATAAAATCCCCAATCCTGCTTTTGGACCAATTCCATTTACCCCCAGAAGAAGTTTGAAAACCTTCAGTTCATCTTTTGACGGAAATCCGTAAAGCTGCAGGGCATCTTCTTTTACATGAAGATAGGTATACACTTTAATTTCTTCTCCCACGGAAATACTTCCCGCAAAAGCCGTTCCCGGTACAAAAATACGATACCCGATTCCCTGATGGTCTACCGTAATGCACTGTTCGTCTGCATCTTCTAAAATCCCCTTAATATATCCTATCATTTCTTTTCCTCTCTCAATTCCGGAATCGCCTTTCTCGTTCTTTTCAGCAAATCACTGCACAATATTCCAATCAGAACTCCTGTAACCAGTCCGCTTACCGCCAAAACAGAAAAATAATAGGCAACTCTCACATTTTCCACTACGAGAATAGCAATCCCAATCTGTCCCAGATTATGAGTCACTCCTCCCATCATGCTTACTCCTGTACAACTGAGCTTTAAATAGCGCCTTGCCAGCTCCATACAGATCAGACTCAGGATTCCTCCTGCCATACTGAACGCAATACTGAATCCATTTCCAAAAAGAAATCCGATCACCAGAACTCTTACCACAGACACTGCCAGAGCCTCTTTCCAGGAATACAAATATAAAATCAACACAATAGCCAGATTAGGCAGTCCTAATTTCATCCCCGGTACTCCCACAAAAACAGGAAACAGAGATTCTACATATCCCAGTACGATAGCCACTCCACAAAGGACGCCCAAATACGCTGTTTTCTTTTTCAAATTTTTTCCACCTTTCAGGAACTGATACTGTCAACCTCCGGTTCCTTCTTCCCCTTCCTGTCTGTTTCTCCTGTAATTTCCAGTACAACTTTATGAGGAAGACAAACGATAGAACCTCCGGCCTCTGATATCTTAGCCGTATGCACACAGATCTGATCCGGACAATCCGCCTGTATCATAGAAACATACCCATCTTTTATCTCGCAGATATTCCCATTATTAATCTCTATCTTCTGATTTTTTTCAAGACTGTAAACCCCATAGGTTTCACCGGCTACTGTGATCAGCAATTCTTTCGGTTCTTCTCTGGTAAATCTTCCTACCGCCCAAACTAAAAAAGCTATCGCCAAAACTGTGGCAGCCGCTATGATATCTCTTTTCTTCATTTAAGAACTCCTTAAAATTTTTCACTGGTAATCATACCATAACAAAAAAAATAATTCAATCTTACTCTTTATACTTCTCAATATATGACAAAATACCTCCCGGCAGACGGATCATCTGAAGCAATCCATCTGCCGGGAGGCATTACTGCGTCTAATATCCTGTCTTTACAGGATGCATCCTCTCGGACAATTTTCTTTACAAAGCCCACAATTCGTACATTTATCGTAATCAATATGAGCCACATTATTTACTACAGTGATTGCATGTACCGGACAGTTTTTCTCACATTTTTTGCATCCTATACAACCGGAGTCACAGGCAGTCATCGTATATTTTCCTTTATCCAGCGAACTGCAGCGCACTTTTCTTTTCTGTTCATAAGGAACCAGTTCGATCAAATGATGAGGACAGACTTCCACACACTGACCACAGGCTTTGCATTTTTCCTTATCCACCACTGCAACTCCATTTTCAATGTGTATCGCTCCAAACGTACAGGTTTTCACACATGTACCATACCCCAGACAGCCGTGATGGCATTTTTTCGCTCCGCCTCCCGGTATAAAAGACATAATCGAACAATCTTCCACTCCATCATAAACATAATTGGTTCGAGATCGTTCACAGTCTCCTCCACATTTTACAAAAGCGGTCATTCGCCGTCCTTCTTCCACTTCTTCTCCCATGATAGTTCCGATTTCTTTTGCCACAGGAGCGCCTCCCACAGGACATCCATTTACCGGAGCCTGCCCTGCCGCAATTGCTGCCGCCAGTCCGTCACAGCCGGGATAACCACAGCCGCCGCAATTATTTCCGGGAAGCTTTTCCCGAACAGCAATTTCTTTTTCATTTACCTGTACTGCCAGTTTTTTTCCAGCAATCCCCAGAAGAAGACCGATGATAAGACCAGTACCACCCACCAAAGCTGCTGCTATTATAATACCAGTAATCATAATTCTCCCCCCTTAAAATAATCCGGAAAAACCGAAAAATGCAATAGACATCAATCCTGCAGTCAAAAGCACAATCGGCATCCCCTGAAACGGCTTCGGAATGTCATTGTACTCAATTTTTTCCCGCAAACCTGCCATAAGCACAATAGAAATGGTAAATCCAACGGCTGTTGCAAATCCGTTTACCGTACCCTCCAGAACATTATATTCATTCTGTACGTTCAAAATTGCCACTCCCAGCACTGCGCAGTTGGTTGTGATCAGAGGAAGGTATACCCCAAGACTTTTATAAAGCGGAGGCATCATTTTTTTCAGAAACATTTCCACTAACTGAACCAGAGCCGCGATCACCAGAATAAACACGATGGTCTGCAGATATTCCATTCCTGTTTTTACAAGAACAAATTGATAAATCAAACTGGTACAAAAAGATGACAACGTAAGAACAAATATAACTGCGGCGCCCATTCCTGCCGCCGTATCCATCTTTTTAGACACACCAAGGAAAGGACATAAACCTAAGAACTGGCTCAATACCACATTATTCACCAGAGCAGAACCTACAGCGATCATCAACAATTCTTTCATGCTTTCTCTCCCCCTTCCCTGTCATTTCCCAGCGGATTACACTCCTTAGACATACATTGCCCACATCCTCCGGGAGCACATTTTTTCTCACCTGCCGCCTTTCCTTTTCCAGAAGATGCCTTCAGCTTATTCTGAAGAGCCACCAGCATAGCCAAAACAAAAAAGGCACCGGGAGCCAGAACAAAAATGGTTGCTCCTCCATGAAAAATCTTAAAACCAAAAATTTTTCCGGAACCGATCAATTCTCTCACAATTCCAATACTGGTAAGTCCCAGGGTAAATCCCAACCCCATGCCTATTCCATCAAAAATGGAGCTTAAGACTTTGTTTTTTGAAGCATAAGCTTCTGCACGCCCTAAAATAATACAGTTTACCACGATCAATGGAATATAAAGTCCCAGAGATTCGTAAAGGAAGGGAATAAAGCCCTGCAGTAAAAATTGTACAATCGTAACAAAGGACGCCACAACCACAATATAAGCCGGCATACGCACACTGTCCGGAATTACTTTTCTTAACATGGAAATCATCATATTGGACATTGTCAGGATTACCATAGTGGTCAGTCCCATTCCCAGACCATTAATTGCCGAGGTAGTAACCGCCAGGGTAGGACACATACCCAACATCAAAACAAAGGTGGGATTTTCTTTAATAATCCCATTATACAGTCGTTCCATAGGAGTATTTGCTTTCATCACTGTTCCCCTCCTTCCATGATCTGAAATGCTACCAGACCTGCATTTGCCCCGTTTGTCATGGCATTTGTGGTAACCGTCGCGCCGCTTAAAGCATCAATTTCGCCTTCCCCGGAGGCGCCATTTTTTGTATACACAAACTTAGCTGTGTTTTTATTTTTAAACTGTTCTTTAAATTCCGGTGTGTTTGCATTCATCCCCAGACCTGCGGTTTCACTGATTGACAAAATAGACAGTCCGTTTACTGTTCCGTCTGACTGGATACCCATAGAAAAACGAATATCTCCTCCGTATCCTTCACCGCTGACGATTGTAAAAGCATATCCCAGAAGATTTCCCTCTTCATCCTTAGCTTCCATGATTTCTTCCACCGTCTGCGCTCTGCACCCCTGACTGTCCAACTGCTCCCGAAGATCTTTCTCCAATTCCGGGGTGATCGTCACACTTTGAAATTCACTGGCTTCCTCAAAAACATCCTGATATGCTTTTTCCTTCGCAAGAGCCTCCTGTCTGGCAATCGGCTCTTTTGTTATTTCATACACGCCGCCCAGTGATACGCCGGCTACCAGAGTGATCACAGTCAACGCAATGGCATCTTTGATGATTTTATTACTCATGCCTCATCCCTCCTTTTCCAAAAGCAGTGGGAACTGTAACCCGTTCAATAAGAGGGATCAGCAGATTGCCAAAGATTATAGCGTAGGACACTCCTTCTGCACTTGCTCCCATTACCCGGAACAATCCTGTCAGTATTCCCAGTAAAATCCCATAAAGAATCTGCCCTGACTTGGTAATAGGAGTCGTTACATAATCTGTTGCCATAAACCATGCTCCCAGCATCAGTCCGCCGCCGCACAGATGAGCTAAAAGAAAAGATACGTCAAATCCACGGCCTCCGAATAAAATCATAAAAATCACGAAACTTCCCAGATAACTCAAAGGAATCCGCAGATCGATGATTTTCATGATCAGCAAAAAAATCGCTCCGAGCAAAAGAGCAAGGACGGAGGTTTCTCCTATCGTACCTGTTGTATTGCCCATAAACATACTCATCAGATCTACGTGTTCCCCACTTTTTAATGCTGCCAGAGGGGTTGCACCCGACACAGTATCTACAATCGTTCCCCATCCCTTTGTAGGCGTAAAATCTGTCATCTGACCTGTAAAAGATAGTAATAAAAAGCATCTGGCTGCCAGCGCCGGATTCATAATATTTTGTCCCAGACCTCCAAATAACTGTTTCACGATCACAATAGCAAATACGCCTCCAATTACCGGAATCCACCAGGGTGCAGAAGGCGGAAGATTCAGAGCCAGAAGTAATCCTGTCACTACAGCGCTGAAATCATGAATGGTTATCTTTTTATGCATCAGAACTTCATATAGGTACTCAGTTCCCACACAGGTACCTACGGAAATTCCCGTTAAAAGTAATACTCTCCATCCAAAATTATACAGACCGGACACAGTTGCCGGAAGAAGAGCCGCTGCAACCATCATCATAATATGATCTGTTTTTATTTTTGACCGTATATGTGGAGAGGACGACACATGTAATAATTCACTCATCATTTTTCCCCCTTATTTTTTCTTTCTGTTGGCAAGCACGATTTTTCGCATAGACTTAATCTTCTGCGCCAGCATTCTTTTCGCAGGACAGACATAACTGCAGCAGCCGCACTCACAACACTCCATGCCGTTATATTTCAGAAAACGACTTTCATCTTTATGCTCTGCAAATGTTGCCAGCCGGGAGGGTAAAAGATTTTCCGGACAGGCGCTGACACATTTTCCACAATTGATACAGGCTGTCGTTTCTGAATGACTTACCTCATCTCTTGTAAGACACAGCAATGCCGAAGTGGTTTTTGTTACCGGAACATTCAGATCAAACATGGCAAATCCCATCATGGGACCGCCGGAAATAATCTTTTCCACTTCCCCTTTCAATCCTCCTGCCGCTTCCAGAACTTCTGTAAACTTCATTCCCACGGGAACGCTGAAATTGGAAGGTTTTTTTACCGCATCCCCCGTCACAGTAACGATTCGATGCATCAGAGGACGTCCTTCAACCACAGCTTTGTAGACTGCCACCACAGTATCTACATTGTCCACCACACATCCCGCATCTGCCGGCAGCATGGAGGAATTGATACACCTTCCTGTCACTGCATAAATCAGCATACGCTCTGCTCCCTGAGGATATTTTGTCTTCAAAGGCCGTACCTCAATACGGGGTTCCTCTGCCACCAGGCGACTGATTTTCTCAATACACTCCGGTTTATTATCTTCAATACAGATACATCCTTTTGCGTGATCAAACAACTGAAGAATCACCTTCAGACCCCCGATCAATTTCTCCGGCTCTTCCAGCATTCTTCTATAATCGGAAGTCAGATAAGGTTCACATTCTGCTCCGTTTACCAGTATGTAATCGATCTTTTCCGGCTCTTTG
>DETV01000008.1 GCA_002361775.1 Eubacterium sp. UBA3279 | reverse complement strand
GAACCTGTTTCGCAATTACCTAATGATTTATAACAGGTTCCTGTTGTGAAACAAAATGAAAACGTGTATTACGCCCGTCTATTATAAATAAGTAGAATTAGGATTTCTCCAGACGAAACGATTATACGACATTTATTGACAGATGGCAATGTGGAAAAAAACGATATTTGATGAAATTACGTGGTTTTTTGGGAAAAATTTATTGAAAATCCCCGGGAGAACGGATATACTATTACACATATATGGAAATTTACAAGAAAGAAAGGTGCATTTATGTATAAAATTATAGCGCGGGACGGTAATGCAAAACGTGCAGAATTTCAAACCGTTCACGGAACAATTCAGACTCCGGTATTTATGAATGTGGGAACTGCTGCCGCCATTAAAGGGGCAGTGGCGACTACAGATTTATATGATATAGGAACTCAGGTAGAATTATCTAATACTTACCATCTCCATGTAAGACCGGGAGATCAGATTGTCAAAAAAATGGGAGGTCTTCATAAGTTTATGAATTGGGATCGCCCGATATTGACTGATTCCGGCGGATTTCAGGTATTTTCTCTGGCAGGACTGCGAAAAATCAAAGAAGAAGGGGTATACTTTAATTCCCACATTGACGGACGAAAGATTTTTATGGGGCCGGAGGAAAGTATGCAGATTCAGTCTAATCTGGCATCCACCATTGCCATGGCTTTCGATGAGTGTCCCTCCAGTGTGGCAGAGAGAAGTTACGTGGAGAATTCTGTGAACCGTACCACCCGCTGGCTGGAACGATGTAAAAAAGAAATGAATCGATTAAACAGTCTGGAGGATACGATCAATAAACAGCAGTTGCTTTTTGGTATTAACCAGGGTGCCATTTTTGATGATATCCGTATCGATCATGCAAAAAGAATCAGTGAAATGGATCTGGATGGTTATGCGGTAGGCGGACTGGCGGTGGGCGAGACCCATGAGGAAATGTACCATATTCTGGAACAGGTAGTTCCCCATTTGCCCTTAAACAAGCCCACTTATCTGATGGGAGTGGGAACTCCGGCAAATATTTTAGAGGCAGTGGACAGGGGAGTGGATTTCTTTGACTGTGTATATCCCAGTAGAAATGGCCGCCATGGTCACGTATATACCAATCAGGGAAAATTAAATCTGTTCAATGCTAAATATGAATTGGATGACCGTACTATTGAAGAAGGATGTCAGTGTCCGGCCTGCCGCCACTACAGCAGAGGTTACATCCGCCATCTGTTAAAGGCCAAGGAAATGTTGGGTATGCGTCTTTGCGTACTTCATAATCTGTACTTTTATAATCATATGATGACAGAGATTCGTCAGGCTATTGAAGAGGGACGTTATAAAGAATATAAGAGACAGAAATTAGAAGGATTTGCTGAGAATGACATCAAACATGGAAAAAGGTTTGAAAAGTAAAATAAATAAGCAAAAATAACTTGCCGAAATCTATATTTTTGTGTATAGTAGTATCAACGCCCTGAAACAGGGTAGATTGATATGCAGGAGGAAAATAGAGATGTCAGTAGTTATGGCAGAAGCCGGAATGGGAATTTTCAGCATTTTGTGGATCGTAGTGCTTTTTGGCCTGATGTATTTTATGATGATTCGTCCGCAGAAGAAAGAACAGAAGCGGGTTGCAGCTATGCTTGCCGATATGGAAGTGGGAGATGCAGTAGTTACTACAGGCGGATTTTATGGTGTGGTTATCGATATCACAGATGAAGATGTGATTGTAGAATTCGGTAACAACAAAAACTGTAGAATTCCTATGAAAAAAGCAGCGATTGCAGAAGTGGAAAAAGCAGAAGATGCAAATGCATAAAAGTCGGAAGGCTGTCGCACAATAGTGCGACGGCCTTTTTTAAATCAAATAATGTATCAGTGAGAAAGGAAACAAACAGATGTCATTGATCAGTGTTTTTGATGTGATCGGTCCCAATATGGTGGGACCATCCAGTTCCCACACAGCGGGAGCAGCCAGTGTGGCTGGAATTGCAGGAAAATTATTTCAAAAAGAAATCAAAGAGGTAGTATTTACTTTATATGGCTCATTTGCAAAAACCTATCAGGGTCACGGAACGGACCGGGCGTTGGTGGGGGGGATCATGGGATTCGAGACAGATGATTTGAGAATCCGGGATTCCTTTGAGATTGCGAAAGAAAAAGGGCTTATTTTTCATTTCGAAAAAAATACTACAGAAGATCAGGTGCATCCCAATACAGTGGATATCCGCATGACAGGCACAGACGGATCTGTGATGACAGTCCGGGGTGTTTCTGTGGGAGGCGGAAAGATTAAAATTGTAAAATTAAATGATGTGGAAGTGGAATTTACCGGGGAATACAGCACTCTGATCGTTATTCAGAACGATAAGCCGGGAGTGGTGGCTCACATTACCAATTGTCTGAGCCAGGTAAATGCCAATATCGCATTCATGCGGTTGTTCCGGGAACAGAAAGGAGCCAGAGCATATACTATAGTAGAATCTGATGAAAAGATTCCGGAAGAAGTTCTGGAAGGTATCCGGAAAAATGTAAATGTGGAAGATTTGATGCTGATTCAGATATAGGAGGACGTAGGGTATGGATTTTAACAGTGGAAAATCATTGCTGGAAATATGTGAAAAAGAGGGACTTCCTATTTCTGCGGTTATGAGAAAACGGGAAGAATTTCTCATGGATATGACATCCTGCGCCTGTGATGAAAAAATGAAAAAAGCTTTGGAAATCATGAAAAATTCCGTTCATGAATCACTGGATCATCCGGTAAAGTCGGTGGGAGGGCTGATAGGAGGAGAGGCAGAAAAAATCCGTCAGCACAGAAGAGAGGGAAAATCCATTTGCGGAGAAGTATTGTCCCGGGCGATTGTTCACGCCATGGCGGTGTTGGAACTGAATGCTTCCATGGGTCTGATCGTGGCGGCTCCCACGGCAGGTTCTTCCGGTGTGGTTCCCGGGCTTTTGCTGGCTTTGCAGGAGGTCTATGATTTTACAGATAAACAGATATTGGACAGTCTCTATACTGCCGGGGCAGTGGGGTATCTGATGATGAGAAATGCTTCTGTGGCAGGAGCGGAAGCAGGCTGTCAGGCGGAGGTGGGAGCCGCGTCTGCTATGGCGGCAGCGGCGGCAGTGGAACTTTTCGGAGGGGATCCATCCCAGTGTCTTTCCGCAGCGGGAATGGCTCTCAGCAACCTGTTGGGTCTGGTCTGCGATCCCATTGCCGGTCTGGTGGAATCTCCCTGTCAGAGCAGAAATGCTATTGGTGTATCGAATGCCCTTACCTGTGCAGAAATGGCGCTCAGCGAGGTGAAACATCTGATTCCTTTTGATGAGATGGTGGACGCTATGTACCGGGTGGGCAGAAGAATCCCCTTTGAATTGAGAGAAACGGCGCTGGGCGGCTGCGCTGCCACACCTACCGGATGTCAAAAACAATGTGAAATCTTTTTTTCTTGAAAAACTCGAAGAAATAGATTATTATAGTCTGTAACAGAGTAAAGAGTTAGAGAGAGAAAGGATGAAAGGATATGAGTTATAAGATTGCATTGATTTGCGGAGACGGTATCGGACCGGAAATCGTAAATGAGGCCAGGAAAGTACTGGATAAAGTTTGTGACGTGTATGGTCACAGCTTTACATATAAGAATTTGCTGTTGGGCGGCGCGTCCATAGACGTTCACGGAGTCCCCCTGACAGAAGAAACTATTGAAGAGGCAAAATCCAGCGATGCTGTTTTGATGGGATCAATCGGAGGAGATGCAAAAACTTCTCCCTGGTATCAATTGGAACCGTCAAAAAGACCGGAGGCCGGACTTTTGGGTATTCGAAAAGCCCTGAATCTGTTTGCAAATTTAAGACCAGCTTATCTGTATCAGGAATTAAAAGATGCCTGCCCTTTGAAAGAAGAAAGAATAGGGGATGGTTTTGATATGATTATTGTTCGTGAGCTGACCGGAGGTCTCTATTTCGGAGAGCGAAAGACAGTGGAGGAAAATGGAGTAAAGACAGCAATTGATACTCTTTCCTATAACGAAAATGAGATTCGAAGAATCGCAATAAAAGCCTTTGAAATAGCAGGAAAACGGAGAAAAAAAGTTACCAGTGTGGATAAAGCCAATGTGCTTGACTCTTCCCGTCTATGGAGAAGCGTGGTGGAAGATGTGGCAAAGGATTATCCGGATATTACGCTGGAGCATATGCTGGTAGATAACTGCGCTATGCAGTTGGTGCATAATCCGGGACAGTTTGATGTGATTTTGACTGAAAATATGTTTGGAGATATTCTTTCAGATGAAGCCAGTATGGTAACAGGATCCATCGGAATGCTTTCCTCAGCCAGTCTGAATGAAACCAGTTTCGGACTTTACGAACCCAGCCACGGTTCTGCTCCGGATATTGCGGGAAAAGGAATTGCCAATCCTATCGCTACCATTTTGTCGGCGGCCATGCTTCTTCGCTATTCTTTGAATCTGGATAAAGAAGCAGACGCAGTAGAAAAAGCGGTTCAGGAAGTATTAAAAGACGGATATCGTACCGGTGACATTATGTCAGAGGGCTGTACCTGTGTGGGAACAGCACAGATGGGTGATCTGATCGCAGAACGTGTGAAATAATCAAAGGAAAATAGTACTTTTGAGAGAAAGGATGGAATATTATGAGAAGTGATGCAGTAAAAACAGGAATGCAGCAGGCTCCCCACCGTTCCCTTTTCAATGCTCTTGGAATGACAAAAGAAGAGATGGAACGGCCACTGGTGGGAATTGTAAGTTCTTATAATGAGATCGTACCGGGTCATATGAACCTGGATAAAATTGTCAATGCGGTAAAACAGGGAGTTGCCATGGCAGGAGGAACCCCGATTGTATTTCCTGCAATTGCAGTCTGTGACGGTATTGCCATGGGCCATATCGGTATGAAATATTCTCTGGTTACGAGAGATCTTATCGCAGATTCCACAGAAGCCATGGCCATGGCTCATCAGTTTGATGCTTTGGTAATGGTACCTAACTGTGATAAAAATGTTCCCGGTCTTTTGATGGCGGCAGCCAGAATCAACGTACCTACTGTATTTGTCAGCGGAGGTCCCATGCTGGCAGGTCGTGTTCACGGACAAAAGAGAAGTCTTTCCAGTATGTTTGAAGCAGTAGGTTCTTATGCGGCAGGTTCCATGACAGAAGAAGAGGTGGAAGAATTTGAAAATAAAGTCTGCCCTACCTGTGGTTCCTGTTCCGGTATGTATACCGCCAACAGTATGAACTGTCTGACAGAAGTGCTGGGTATGGGTCTTCGGGGAAATGGAACCATTCCGGCAGTGTATTCGGAGAGAATTAAGCTGGCAAAACATGCCGGTATGCAGGTAATGGAAATGTACCGGAGAAATATCCGACCAAGAGATATTATGACAAAGGAAGCGGTGCTGAATGCTCTGACTGTAGATATGGCGCTGGGATGTTCAACCAACAGTATGCTTCATCTTCCGGCAATTGCTCATGAGATCGGTTTTGATTTTGATATTACTTTTGCAAATGAGATCAGTGAAAAAACACCAAATCTGTGCCATCTGGCTCCAGCAGGTCCTACCTACATGGAAGATCTGAATGAAGCGGGAGGCGTATATGCGGTTATGAATGAACTGTCAAAGAAAAATCTTCTTCATCTGGATTGCATGACAGTAACAGGAAAGACAGTAGGTGAAAATATTGCAAATTCTATCAATCGTGATCCTCAGGTGATTCGTCCTGTGGAACAGCCCTACAGTGAGACAGGTGGTCTGGCAGTACTGACTGGAAATCTGGCTCCGGACGGAGGAGTGGTAAAACGGAGTGCAGTTTGCGAAGAGATGATGGTGCATGAAGGTCCTGCCCGGGTATTTGACTGTGAAGAAGATGCCATTGACGCCATCAAAGGCGGAAAAATTGTTGCCGGAGATGTGGTTGTGATCCGGTATGAAGGTCCTAAGGGCGGTCCCGGTATGAGAGAAATGCTGAATCCGACTTCTGCTATTGCAGGAATGGGACTTGGTTCTTCCGTGGCTCTGATCACAGATGGACGGTTCTCCGGAGCTTCCCGAGGCGCTTCCATTGGTCATGTTTCTCCGGAGGCAGCAGTAGGAGGACCGATAGCTCTGGTAGAAGAAGGAGACCGGATTCGTATCAATATACCGGAGACAAAACTGGAACTTCTTGTTTCTGATGAAGAATTAGAGAAAAGAAGAGAAGCATGGCAGCCGAGAAAGCCGAAGGTAACTACCGGATATCTGGCACGTTATGCCGCAATGGTTACCAGCGGAAACAGGGGCGCTATTCTTGAAATATCTTAAGAGTAACAGCAAGGAGGAAAAAGGGATGCAATTGACAGGTGCGGAAATTGTAATTGAATGTTTAAAGGAACAGGGTGTGGATACTGTTTTCGGTTATCCAGGAGGAACAATTCTGAATATTTATGATGCATTGTATAAACACAGTGATGAGATTCATCATATCCTCACTTCTCACGAGCAGGGGGCTGCCCATGCGGCAGACGGATATGCCCGTGCCACAGGAAAAGTAGGCGTCTGCCTTGCGACTTCCGGTCCGGGCGCTACCAATCTGGTAACAGGTATTGCCACTGCTTATATGGATTCTATTCCGGTGGTAGCCATTACGGCAAACGTGGGTACGAATCTTCTGGGAAAAGACAGTTTTCAGGAAATTGATATTGCCGGTGTGGTAATGCCGATTACCAAGCATAGTATGATTGTAAAGGATGTTACAAAACTGGCAGATTCCATTCGTCGCGCTTTTGTGATCGCAAAAAGCGGAAGACCGGGACCGGTTCTGGTGGATATCACAAAGGATGTTACTGCATTAAGTACAGAGTATATTTATAAAGAGCCGACAGTGGTACCGCCTTATACCTCCGAAATGAGAGAAGAAGATATGAATCAGGCGGTAGAACTGATCAATGCATCCAAACGTCCTTATATTTTTGTGGGCGGAGGAGCTGTAATATCTGGCGCAAAAGAAGAACTGGATGAATTTGTCCACACATTGAATGCTCCCGTAACAGATTCTCTGATGGGCAAAGGCGCTTTTGACGGAACGGACGATCTGTATACCGGTATGCTGGGAATGCATGGAACAAAAACTGCCAATCTGGGTGTGACAAAATGTGATCTGTTGATTACTGTGGGCGCCAGATTTTCAGACCGTGTAACCGGAAATGCCTCCAAATTTGCAAAAAATGCCAAGATTATTCAGATTGATGTGGATGCGGCAGAAATCAATAAAAATATTCAGGTGGACTGCAGCATTATCGGAGATGTAAAAGAAGTATTAAAGGAATTGAATAAAAAAATCCATCCGAAAAATCATGAGGAATGGATCAGAGAAATCGAAGATATGAAGGAAAAATATCCTCTCAAATATAATCAGGATGGTCTGACCGGTCCATGGGTAATTGAAGAACTTTACCGGGTGACAAAAGGGGAGGCTATTGTGGTGACAGACGTGGGACAGCATCAGATGTGGGCAGCCCAGTATTACAAGTATAAAAATCCCAGAACACTGCTGACTTCCGGCGGTCTGGGAACTATGGGATACGGTCTGGGAGCTGCTATCGGTGCAAAATTCGGACGTCCGGAAAAGGTAGTTGTCAACGTGGCAGGAGACGGTTGTTTCCGTATGAATATGAATGAAGTGGCTACAGCGGCAAGAAATAATATGCCTCTCATTGAGATTGTAATCAATAACCATGTACTGGGAATGGTGCGTCAGTGGCAGACTCTGTTCTATGATCACCGTTACTCTAATACCATGCTGGAAGATAAGGTGGATTTTGTGAAATTTGCAGAATCTATGGGAGCTGTAGGTATCCGGGTTACGAAAAAAGAGGAGGTAGGTCCGGCAATTGAAAAAGCCATTGAACTGAACACTACGGTAGTTATTGACTGCCAGATTGACAGGGATGACAAGGTATTTCCTATGGTTCCTGCCGGAGCTCCTATAGAAGAAGTATTTGATGAGGATGATTTATAGTAACAGTCCAGCCATACAGTGTGAGATAAGCACGCGGTGCTGTTTTACGAATGGTGCGGGCTGAACTGTTACAACTTATAAGGCATCATAAAATTATTTCTTGACAAAAAATTATCACAGGCGTATAGTATTCGGTATAGTATCATAGTAAAGTGATAACGCGAAAGTGAGGAGATAGGGTGAGTAGAGTATATAATTTTTCTGCAGGACCGGCAGTATTGCCGGAAGAAGTTCTTCTGGAAGCACAGGCAGAGATGATGGATTACAATGGAACAGGAATGTCTGTGATGGAGATGAGTCATCGCTCCAAAGCTTTTGATCAGATCATTCAGGAAGCGGAGAAAGATCTGAGAGAGCTTATGAATATCCCGGAAAACTATAAAGTATTGTTTCTTCAGGGAGGAGCATCCCTTCAGTTTGCCATGATTCCCATGAATATCATGAAGAATAAAGTGGCTGACTATATTGTGACTGGACAGTGGGCAAAAAAAGCCTGGCAGGAAGCGCAAAAATATGGCAAAGCCAATAAAATCGCATCCTCTGAAGATAAAACATTTTCTTATATTCCGGACTGCTCAGATCTTCCCATCAGTGAAGATGCCGATTACGTATATATTTGTGAAAACAATACTATTTATGGCACGAAGTTTAAAGAACTTCCTAATACCAAGGGAAAAGACCTGGTGGCGGATGTTTCTTCCTGCTTTTTGTCAGAGCCGGTGGATGTGAGCAAATATGCGATCATTTACGGAGGCGTACAGAAAAATATTGGTCCGGCGGGCATGGTGATTGCCATTGTCCGTGAGGATCTGATTACAGATGAGGTTCTCCCGGGAACTCCTACCATGATGAAATATAAGACTCATGCAGATGCAGGTTCCATGTATAACACACCAAATTGTTACTGCATCTATATGTGTGGCAAAGTGTTTAAATGGCTGAAAAAACAGGGCGGTCTGGCAGCTATGAAAGAACGGAATGAAAAGAAGGCAAAGATTTTGTATGATTTTCTGGATGAGAGTAAACTGTTCCATGGAACAGTGGAAAAAGAATCCCGTTCTCTCATGAATGTGCCTTTTGTTACAGGAAATCCGGATCTGGATGCCAAATTTGTAAAAGAAGCAAAAGAGGCAGGTCTGGAAAATCTCAAAGGACACCGTACTGTGGGAGGTATGAGAGCAAGTATTTACAATGCCATGCCTATGGAAGGGGTAGAAGCTCTGGTTGAATTTATGAAAAAATTTGAAAAGGAGAACCTGTAATATGTTTCAATATAAATGTCTGAATCCTATTTCGGCAGTGGGACTTGACAGTCTTACCCCGGATTATACAGAAACACAGAATATGCAGGAGGCAGATGCCATTTTGGTAAGAAGCGCCGCCATGCATGACATGGAGATTCCTGCAAAGGTAAAAACAGTGGCAAGGGCAGGAGCCGGAGTAAATAATATTCCTCTGGAGCGGTGTTCCGAACAGGGAATTGTGGTATTCAACACTCCCGGCGCCAATGCCAATGGTGTAAAAGAGATGGTAATTGCCGGTATGTTGCTGGCCTCCCGTGATATTGTGGGCGGTATTGAGTGGATCGAGAAGCAGAAGGAAAATGAAAATATCGGAAAACTGGCTGAGAAGCAGAAAAAGCAATTTGCCGGATGTGAGATTAAAGGAAAACGATTGGGTGTGATCGGTCTGGGAGCTATCGGAGCCATGGTTGCCAATACGGCAATCTACCTGGGAATGGAAGTGTATGGATACGATCCTTATATTTCTATTGACACTGCATGGAAGTTATCCAGAGAAATCAAACATATCAGTAATGTGGAAGATATTTTCCGGGAATGTGATTATATCACCCTCCATGTTCCCCTTCTGGACAGTACAAAAGGAATGATTGACAGAGATAGTATCGGGATGATGAAAGAGGGAGTTGTTCTGTTGAACTTCTCCAGAGATCTTCTGGTGGATGAAAATGCTCTTGTGGAGGCGTTGGAAAACGGAAAAGTAAAGAAATATGTGACAGATTTTGCTAATCCTATCGTAGCCGGAGCCAAGAATACTCTGGTGACTCCTCATCTGGGAGCTTCTACAGAAGAATCAGAAGATAATTGCGCGCTGATGGCTGTAAAGGAAATCAGGGATTACCTGGAAAATGGAAATATTCATAATTCTGTCAATTACCCCAACTGTGATATGGGCCGGTGTATGGTAAAAGGCAGAGTAGCCATCAATCACAAAAATGTGGTGAATATGATCAGCCAGTTTGCAAAAGTACTGGGAGATGCGGGAATGAATATTTCAGATATGACCAATAAAAGTAAAGGAGATTATGCTTATACTTTGATTGATCTGGAGTCTTCTGCGGATGAAGAGATTATCAAAAAACTGGAAGCGATTGAAGGCGTGCTGAAGGTACGTGTGGTAAAATAAAGAGAAAAGGGCTGTTGTGTCATCCAATCCCGGATTGGCTGCAACGGCCTTTTTGTCTATCAGAAATATCTTTTCAAAAATTGTGAAAGGAGAAGTATCATGGCAGTGGTAAAACCATTTCGGGGGATAAGGCCGAGAAAAGACCTGGCAGAAGAAATTGCCGCCTTGCCTTATGACGTATATACCCGGGAAGAGGCAAGGAAAATCGTAAGGGAAAATCCGTTTTCTTTTCTAAAGATTGACAGAGGGGAAACTCAGTTATCAGAGGAAACAGATATCTATTCTCCCCAGGTATATGAGAAGGCTTCTGAAACATTACAGAACATGAGAGATAAGGGAGAGTTTATTCAGGAAAAAATACCTGCCTTTTATATTTATGAGCTGACAATGAACGGAAGGGTGCAGACTGGTCTGGGAGCCTGTGTTTCTGTGGAAGAATATGAAAAACAGATAATTAAAAAACATGAAAATACCAGAAAAGAGAAGGAAGAAGACCGGGTTCGCCATGTGGATAGCTGTAAGGCGCAGACAGGCCCTATATTTTTGGCTTATCGGTATCAGGAGAATATATATGAACTGCTACAGGAAAAGAAAAAAGAATCTCCGGTGTATGATTTTGTGGCAGAAGACGGAATTCACCATCGAATGTGGGTGATCGGGCAAAAAGAAGATATTTTGCTGATCGAAAAACTATTTCAGAAAGTTCCCGGTCTTTATATTGCAGACGGACATCACAGAGCTGCTTCTGCAGTTCGGGTGGCACAGAAAAAGAGGGAACAGGAAAAAAACATATTTCCTCAGGGAGAAAAGCCGGAATATGAATATTTTCTGGCGGTGCTGTTTGCTGACAGAGATTTATTGGTGATGGATTACAATCGTTGGGTAAAAGATCTGAACGGAAAAACCAGCGAGGAATTTCTTGAATTATTAAAGAAAAATTTTTCCGTGACACCTTTGACAGAGGCGTCACACCCGGAGAAAAAAGGACAGTTTACCATGTATCTGGAACATCGATGGTATTTGCTGGAAGAAAAGTTACAACAGATGGCGGCAGATGTGGTGGATCAACTGGATGTGTCTTTGTTGCAAAGGGAAGTACTAAGCCCGTTGCTGGGTATCCGGGATCCAAAGACGGATCAGAGAATCCGGTTTGTCGGAGGAGTGAGGGGATTAAAGGAATTGGAACGGATGACAGACAAACAGGGAGGAGTTGCTTTTGCATTATATCCCACCTCTGTGGAAGAATTGTTTGCGGTGGCAGATGAAGGAAAACTGATGCCTCCCAAGTCCACCTGGTTTGAACCAAAGCTTCGCAGCGGATTGCTGATTCATTCCATATAAAACAGGCTGGTATTTTACAGAATCACAGCGATTAAGATGCTTTGAGAATAAAAAGAACTTCCCGGAAACCTTGTATTCTGTAAGTAAAAATGATAAAATTAATTGAGCAGGTAATTCTGAAAGTTCGGAATGATTTAGAGAAAGAATATGAGGAGGTACAGGAGAAATGTCAGACAAATTATATGAATATATGGATTGGCCGGAAATAGAAACTGTCGTATATTCAGAGGAAAATTCTCCCAAATCTATATTGGGACCGAGAGTGACAGAGGACGGTATTTTGGTACAATGCTTTTTCCCAGACAGAAATGAAGTCAGCCTGAAAACAATTTCTGACGGAAAAATATATCCCATGGAGAAAGAAGACGATGGGGGATATTTTGCAGTGTTGATTCCGGGAAAAGATATTCCGGAATATGTGTATCTTGTGGAAGAGGAAGACGGATGCAGAGAGTACCACGACGCTTATGCATTTCCTTCTCAGATCACCTTTGAGGAAGAACAGAAGTTTACCAATGGGATTTGTTACGATATTTATGAAAAATTAGGGGCGCATCCTATGACGGTCAATGGAGTGTCCGGCGTTTATTTTGCGGTATGGGCGCCTAATGCCATGAGAGTCAGTGTGGTGGGAGATTTTAACAACTGGGATGGAAGAATGTATCAGATGAATCTCTTGTCTGTATCGGGAATCTATGAGTTATTTATCCCGGATGTGCCGGTGGGAGCAATTTATAAGTATGAATTAAAATTGAGAGATGGTCTCACTTATCTGAAAGCCGATCCTTATGCCAATGCGGCAGAGCTTCGTCCTGCCAATGCTTCTGTGGTCGCTGATCTCACCAAATTCCGCTGGAGAGATAAGGCCTGGCTGAAGGGAAGAAAAAAAGTACAGAAGGAAGATGCGCCCATGTTTGTTTATGAGATGCATCTGGGTTCCTGGAAAAAACCGGAGGACGGAAGAGAATTTTATAACTATCGGGAAATCGCTCCTCTCCTTATCGAATATGTTCAGGAAATGGGATACACCCATGTGGAACTGATGCCGGTGATGGAACATCCTTTTGATGCTTCCTGGGGATATCAGGTGACAGGATATTATGCGCCTACCAGCCGTTATGGTTCTCCGGAAGATTTTATGTTCTTTGTGGATGCTCTTCATCGGGCAGGAATCGGTGTAATTCTTGACTGGGTTCCCGCTCATTTTCCAAGAGACACGTTTGGTCTGGCTGCTTTTGACGGAACCTGTCTGTATGAACATCTGGATCCGAGACAGGGTTCCCATCCTCACTGGGGCACATTGATCTATAATTATGGAAGACCTCAGGTGAAGAATTTCCTGATTTCCAACGCGCTGTTCTGGGCAGATAAGTTCCATGTGGACGGAATCCGGTTTGATGCAGTGGCGTCCATGCTTTATCTGGATTATGGAAAAAATGACGGAGAATGGGTTGCCAATATTTACGGAGGCAATGAAAATCTGGATGCAATGGAATTCTTAAAACATTTAAATTCTATTTTTAAGAAAAAATATCCGGATACTCTTTTGATTGCAGAAGAATCCACAGCCTGGCCTCAGGTAACCGGCAGTGTGGAGGAGGATGGTCTGGGATTTGATTATAAATGGAATATGGGATGGATGAATGACTTTATCGGCTATATGAGCAACGATCCTTATTTCAGAGGAAGCCATCACAATGAACTGACCTTCAGCATGATATATGCTTACAGCGAAAGATTTATGCTGAGTCTTTCTCATGATGAGGTGGTTCATGGAAAAGCCTCCCTGTTGGGTAAAATGCCGGGAGAGATGGAGAAAAAATTTGCCAATCTTCGGGCAGCATACGGATATTTTATGACTCATCCAGGTAAAAAACTGTTGTTTATGGGACAGGAATTTGCCCAGCTTCATGAATGGGCAGAAAATAAAGCGCTGGATTGGGAAGATCTGGATATGGAACCTCATCGTCAGATGAAGGAATATGTGAAAGCCCTGATCCGGTTATACAAAGACCATCCGGCTCTTTATACTATGGACTACGTTTCAGAAGGATTTGAGTGGATCAATTGTGTAGAATGGGATAAGAGTCTGGTATCCTTTATGCGAAAGACAGAAAATCCGGAAGATACATTGGTTATCGTATGTAATTTTTCAGATGTGGAATACAATAATTTCCAGTTGGGCGTACCATATCCGGGAAAATACAAAGAGATTCTTAACAGTGATGCGGTTGTCTTCGGCGGTGGCGGAGTGATAAATCCAAGAGTGAAAATAGCAAAGAAAGAAGAATATGATGACCGTCCTTATTCTGTGAAAATCAAAGTGGCGCCTTTAAGCGTTTCTGTTTTCAGTTTCACAAAGACGGAAGAGAAGGCAACAGATAATAAAACCGCCAGAAGTAAAAGAAAACCGGTTTCCCGGAAAAAAACCAGCCTGAAACAGGAGATTCAGGAAAAAATGGAACAGGCTGAAAAAGAAGCAAAAGTAAAAACAGAAGTAAAAGCAGAAACAAAAGCAGAAGCAAAAACAGAAGTGAAAGCGGATGCGGAGATAAAAGCAGAGACGAAAAAGGAAATCGTAGAGGTGAAAAAACAAGTGCCGGCTGAGAAAAAAGTGAGAGCTGAGAAGCCGGTGGTACAGAAAAAATCAATTAGGAAAGGAAAAACAAAAGCATGACAGAAACACTGAAAACGGCCTGGGTCTGGTTGACAGACCCGGCAAGATCAGATGGTCCTGTAGATTTTTTATTAAAAGTTGTTCTCGCGCTGGTGGTATATGCGGTGGGAACAAAAGTAATTGGGTGGCTGTGCCGCTTATTGCGAAAGCAGCTTACCCGGTTTGGAACAGATGAAGCTGCAAAAACATTTTTGCTTTCTCTGGTAAAAATCGGACTTCATATTATGCTGATTCTCACTATTGCAGGAAATCTGGGAGTGGATAAAACCTCTGTGGCTGCATTGGTAGGTTCTGCCGGAGTAGCCATCAGTTTGGCTTTGCAGGGAGGTTTGTCCAATTTTGCAGGGGGTCTGATCATTCTGTTTTTGAGACCGTTTTCTGTGGGAGATTACATCATTGAAAATGGCGACAATATTGAAGGAACTGTAGAAAAGATTGAATTGTATTATACAACGCTGATGACAGTGGACAGCAGACGGATCGTTATTCCCAATTCCACTTTGACCAGTAACAGTATTACCAATGTAACGGCCATGGATAAGCGGCGTTTGCAGATCAGGGTGGGGATTTCCTATGACTCTGATCTGCTGAAAGCAAAAGAAATTCTGCGCCGGCTGGTGGAAGATGACCCGGAACTTCTGGAGCGGGAAGAGATTCAGATTTTCGTGGATCAACTGGCAGACAGTTCGGTGATTTTGGGAATCCGCGCCTGGGTGAAGACAGAAGAATACTGGAATACCAAGTGGCGGATGAATGAACAGATCAAACTGGAATTTGATAAAAACGGGATAAAGATCCCGTTTCCACAGATGGATGTTTATCTTCAGCAGAAATAATTTTTACAGTTTCATTACATTCCGTTTTGAATTTTAAGAGAAATGAAATTGAAATCCCTGTTGGAAAGTATATAATAAAGATTGTATAATTTTGTCGAACAGGGGAGAATTTCAGGGAAATGGAAGTAAGGGACGAAACAAAGGTAAAGGAAAAGAACAAAAGAAAATCAATCTGGAGAGTGCTGATTCTTACTGCTGCTGTGCTGATTGTTGTTTTGGCGGCGGTGGCGGCATATATATGGCGGGCAGGATACTTTACCCGCCATTTTTATAAAGATACATGGATTAATGGGATTGACTGCAGTTATATGACGGCGGAAGAGGTAAAGAAGAAGATTCAGGAGCAGATCGACAGTTATGATCTGACGATCACTGACCGGGAAGGGGATTCTTATGTGATCACCGGACCCCAGCTTCATCTTACTTATGTGGATGATTACGGGGTGGACGATCTTCTGACAGAGCAAAAACCTCTGGAATGGCTCCAAAGAGCCTTTCAGGGGGGAAAATATCAGGTATCGGCGAATTTTTCCTATGAAGAATCCAGTGTGGAACCTATTTTAGACAGTCTGCCGTTTATACGGGATGTGAGCGTGATCCAGCCGGAAAATGCTTATATGCAGGAGACTGATACCGGCTATGAAATCGTGCCTGAGGTGGAAGGAAATGCTCTGGACAGGGAAAAAGTACATAATCTGATCAAAGACTCCATTCAGAACGGGGTAACACAGTTATCTCTGACAGAAGAAGACTGTTACCTGAAACCGGAGATTTACCGGGACAATGAAGAACTGAATATTCAGGTGAATATGATGAATCAATTGACCAGGGCGAATCTTACCTATCAGGTATGTGGAGAAACATATGTTGTGGATCACAAAGTTTTAAAATCCTGGCTTACTCAGGATGAACAGGGAACTTATACAGTGGATATGCAGCAGATTGAAAAATTTATTTCCCAACTGGCGGATATGAGAGACACCTATGGAGGAAAAAGAAAATTTACAACCCACAGTGGAGAGAAGATAACATTATCCACCAATAAATATGGTTGGCTGGTAGACAGGGAAAAATCTATAGAAGAACTGACGTCAGCCATAGCGGAAGGAAAACAGGGAGAGATGGAGCTGGTTTATGAGAAAAAAGGACAGGGAACCGGGAAAGACGATCTGGGAAATGTCTATGTAGAAATCAGTATTGACCAGCAGACTATGTGGTGCTACAAGGATGGTCAGGTGGTAGTCGAGACTCCGGTGGTGACTGGAAATATGGCGATTCCCGGGCATGCAACGCCGAAAAATGGGTGCTGGCCGATTTTCTGGAAAAAGACAGAGTATACCATGAAAGGACCTCGAGATGAAAACGGAGAGCCGGAATATACTGCTTTTGTTCATTATTGGATGCCTTTTAATAATGGAGTGGGTATACACGACCTTGCCAGCAGAGGAAATAATTTTGGAGGAGACATTTATCTGACCAATGGTTCTCATGGATGTATCAATACTCCATTGAAAGCCGCAAAAACTATATTTGAAACAGTGTCGGTGGGAACGCCGGTTATTGTGTATTGAGAAGAAAGAAGAGTTTTACAATCAGGGAAAAGGGAAGGATGAAATCATGATAGCAGAAGAATACAGGAAGATGTTAGGAGCCAAATCCGTAATCCGTGAGATTTTTTCTTATGGATCGGAACGAGCAAAAGAAATCGGAAGGGAAAATGTCTTTGATTACAGTCTTGGAAATCCTTCTGTTCCTGTACCGGACAAGTTTACAAGAAAAATGAAAGAGCTTCTCGACAGGGAAAGTCCTCTTACTTTACACGGTTACAGTCCCAGCCTGGGGATTGACAGTGTGAGAGAAGCGGTGGCAAAATCGCTGAAAGACCGTTTTGGACTGGAATATAAAAAAGAGCATATTTTCATGTGTTCCGGAGCGGCAGCAGCGCTGGCTCATGCATTTCGCGCTGTGACAGTCCCGGGAGATTCTATTTTAACATTTGCTCCTTATTTTCCGGAATATCAGCCCTATGTTAATCTGACGGGAGCAAAATTGAAGGTGGTGCCGCCGGATCTGAAAGGTTTTCAGGTGGACTTTGAAAAATTCAGTCAGATGCTGACGGAAGATGTGACTGCGGTTTTGATCAACAGTCCCAACAATCCTTCCGGAATCGTATATACCACGGAAACGATTGAAAAACTTGCCGGAATCATGGAAGAAAAGGCGCAGGAGTACAGCCATCCTATTTATCTGATTTCCGATGAACCTTACAGGGAGATAACCTTTACAGGAGTAGATGATCCTTATATTGGAAAATATTATAAGAATACGATTACCTGTTATTCTTTCAGTAAATCATTATCCCTACCGGGAGAGAGAATAGGATATGTGGCGGTTTCCCCTCAATGCGAGGATGCTGCTGTGATCATAGAGATGTGTGGACAGATTTCCCGGGGAATTGGTCATAATTGTCCCGCTTCTATTATTCAGTTGGCCGTGGCAGACTGTCTGTATGATACGGCAGATTTATCGGTATATGAAAAAAATGCTCAGATTCTGTATACGGAGCTTACCCGTCTGGGATTTGAAATTGTCCGTCCCGGCGGAACATTTTATATGTTTCCGAAAGCAAAAGAAAAGGATGCAGTATCCTTTTGCAAGCGGGCTATGAAAAAAGATCTTTTACTTGTGCCGGGAGATACCTTCGGCTGTCCCGGATATTTTCGTATTGCATATTGTATTGAAACAGAAAAAGTGGAAAGATCATTGGAAGCTTTTCGAAAATTATAGAATAAAAGAAGTAAACAGATTAAAATCAGCTATTTTTTGAAATTACTCACCATGAATTCCATGAAAAAAATGGTGAGTAATTTTATAAAACTCGGAAAAAAGAACAAAATGCAAGTAAAAAGGCTGATTTTCATCGAATTTTATGGGAAATAGTGGTGAGTAAATCAGAAAATCCTTGACAAAAGCACAAATACACCATATAATTTATAACGAACTTGTTCAGCAGGCTGAAATAGCTCAGTTGGTAGAGCACTTCACTCGTAATGAAGGGGTCGTGGGTTCAAGTCCCATTTTCAGCTTTAATCAGAAAACTCTTACAGAAGTCCGGACTTTTGTAAGAGTTTTTTTGTCTGTAAATTTTATCATTTTTTGAAAAAAAAAGGGAAATAATATTTATAATAAGAGATGAATATGGTATAGTGAAAAAGGTAAAGAAACAAATGCAGGGATAAACGGAAAGAATTCGAGGTATTATTTTGAAGCAATACGAAAGAAATCTGTCTCGTTTGACAGAATATTTCCAGAATGGCTGTAAAGAGAATTGTTTTCAGAAGCTGGGTCTGGAAGTGGAACATTTTGTAGTGAAAAAAGATACAAAAGAAAGTGTTTCTTATTATGGAGAGCATGGAGTGGGAGCGTTGCTGGAAAGAATGAAGCATTGCTATTCTCATTTTCATTACGAGGGAGATCAGCTTTTAGGACTATATAACAATGAATATTCCCTTACACTGGAACCGGCAGCACAGTTGGAAATCAGTATCAATCCAAGAAGATGCATCTGTGAGATCCGTAATATTTATCATAGTTTTCTTAAACAATGGGAACCTCTGTTGGAAGAATGGGGGTATGAACTGGTAACTGAAGGATATCAGCCGGTCAGCCGGGTCCGGGAGTTAAAGCTGATTCCCAAAAAGCGGTATGAGTATATGGATGCCTATTTTCAGAAGGCAGGGAATACAGGAATCAATATGATGCGGGGAACGGCTTCCACACAGATTTCCGTGGATTATTTCAGTGAACGGGATTTTGTAAGAAAAATAAGAGCAGCTTATATTCTGACGCCCGCCATTAAATTTCTCACGGACTGTTCTCCTGTATTTGAGGGAAAACGCTATCAGGAACATATGGCAAGAACCATGATCTGGAAGCACGTGGATCCGAAACGGTGCGGTGTTGTTCCCGGACTTTTTGATGATGATTTTGGTTTTGAAAAGTATGGAAAATACCTGATGGAACTGCCTCTGATTTTTATTCCTCAAAAGGGAGAAGCTGTGTACGTGGACGATCAGACGGCCAGAGGACAGTGGAAAGACAGGGATATGATGCCGGAAGAGATAGAGCATGTATTGTCTATGACCTTTGTGGATGTGCGGCTGAAACATTACCTGGAGATTCGGGGAGCTGACAGTATGCCATTCCCTTATGTGATGGGGTATCTGGCATTGATAAAAGGGATTTTCTATTATGAGGATGCACTGGAGCAGATTCTGAATGGGGAAATTTCAGAAGAGGATATCTTACAGGCAGAAGAGAGTCTGATGAAGCAGGGATTTGAGGGAGAAATTTACGGTGAAAAAGCAGATTTGTATCTGAAGAAAGTGCTTGCGACAGCCAGGGAACATCTGGAAGGAAATGAAAAATCATTTTTGGATGTTTTGGAACAGTTGGTAGAAGAAAAAAGGAGTTTGACAGATTATTATGAAAAGTGAAACCATGAAAAAAATCACGGAGGAATATAAACAGTATATACAGGAACATCAGGAGGAAAGCTCTGAATCGGGAAAGGCGATCAAGGAATATCTGGATCATTCTACGGCAGCGTATAACGGGCTGGTTGTTCATACGCTTCATATTCCCAAGATTTTTACTGAAAAAGAAATTGAATATTTTCGTTGGATCGTAAAGACAACGTATGGAATTCTTACAAAAGTAACCCGGGAGTACATTAATAATCCGGCATATCGAAAATTTTTCCCATTTTCAAAAGAATTGGAAGAGTTAATTCTGGTGCCTAATCTTTATGATTCTGTACTGCCGATTGCCCGGTTTGATATTTTCTTTCACGAGGATGACTGGAGTTTCAAGTTTTGTGAAATCAATACGGATGGAACCAGCGCCATGAATGAGGATTACGTTTTGAATCAGGCTTTGGCTTTAGATAATGCTCATCAGGAAATGCTGAAAAAATATGAATTTACCACCTTTGAGTTATATGACAGTTGGGTAGAATCGTTGATGAATCTGTATCAGACTTATGAAAAAAAGGTAGAGAATCCCTATGTGGTGATTACAGATTTTATGGATCACTGCTGTGTCAATGAATTTAAGGAGTTTGCAGCCCGGTTTGAAAAGGCGGGATATCAGGTGGAAATATGCAATATCCGGGATATGAAGTATGAGAATGGAGTTTTGTATTCCGCGTCCGGTCATCCTATTGATGTAATATACCGTCGGGCGGTAACCTGCGATATTATGGCTCATTACGATGAAATCCGGCCATTTATCCAGGCAGTAAAAGATCAGAATGTATGTGTGATCGGTTCTGTCTGTACTCAGATTCCTCACAATAAATGGCTGTTTAAAATGCTGAGAGAGAAGGCTACTATGGAATTTCTCACAGAAGAAGAGAGACAGTTTGTGGAAGAACATATTCCTTATACTAACCTGATGGACAGCCGCTTCTGCCGTATGGATGAGATTCTGGATGAGAAAGACAGGTGGATTATTAAGCCGCTGGATTCTTATGCTTCCCGTGGAGTATTTGCAGGGGTGGATTATGACGATGGTGAATGGGAAGATATTGTACATCGCCATTGGAATAAGAATTATATCTATCAGGAATATTACCATCCATACCGCACAGATAATATTTGTTTCCGGGATAAAGAGCCTCAGTTTGAATCCTATACCAATATGACAGGGCTTTACGTATACAACGGAGAATTTGCAGGAATTTATTCCCGGCTTTCTACAGGAGGAATTATTTCTTCCCAGTATAATGAACGGGCAGTTGCCACGTTGGTGGTGAAAGAAGACGAAAAATGAAAACATTAGTAATTGCAGAAAAACCATCGGTGGGAAGAGATATTGCCCGGGTTTTAAGGTGTGATAAAAAGAATAACAGTTTTATCGAAGGCAGCAGATATGTGGTTACCTGGGGAATGGGGCATCTGGTAACGCTGCAGGATCCGGAAGGATACGATAAAAAATACAAAACCTGGAATATGGATGATATTCCCATTATGCCGAAGAAAATGGAAATTGAGGTAATCCGTCAGACGGGACGTCAGTATCAGGTGGTAAAATCACTGATCCACAGAAATGATATAAAGGATATTGTGATTGCCACAGATGCGGGAAGAGAAGGAGAACTGGTAGCCAGATGGATCCTTAAAAAAGCAGGAAACAGAAAGCCGTGTAAAAGGCTTTGGATTTCTTCGGTGACAGATAAGGCGATCCGGGAGGGATTTTCTCATCTGAAAGACGCAAAAGAATATGATAATTTATACCATGCGGCGGTGTCCCGGGCAGAAGCAGACTGGCTGGTGGGGATTAACGCTACCAGAGCTTTGACCTGTAAGCATAATGCTCAGTTGTCCTGCGGACGGGTACAGACGCCCACACTGGCAATGATTGCCCGGAGGGAAGAAGAAATTCGAAATTTCGTTGCTGAGCCTTATTATGGTCTGACCGCCAAAGCAGATGGGGTAACCTATACCTGGAAAGATAAAAAATCCGGCAGTTTTCGTTCTTTTCAGAAAGAGAAAATGGAAAAAATCCTGGAAAATGTAAAAAAAGACTCCTTCTGTATCCGGAAAGTGGAAAGGAAGAAAAAGAAAACATTTCCTCCGCTTTTGTATGATCTTACAGAGCTTCAGAGAGATGCCAACAAAAAGTTTGGATTTTCCGCAAAGGAAACCTTAAACATCATGCAGAGACTGTATGAAAATCATAAGGTACTTACTTACCCGAGAACGGATTCCCGTTATCTGACGGAAGATGTGGTATCTACGATTCCGGAACGATTAGAAGCGTGTGGAACCGGTCCTTACAGAAAACTGGCTGCACAGGTGCGGGGGAAAAAGCTGGAAGCGAAAAAACTCTCCTTTGTGAATAACAGTAAAGTTTCAGATCATCATGCGATTATTCCCACAGAGCAGTTTGTAGATCTTACACGTATGAGCAATGAAGAAAGAAAAATATATGATCTGGTGGTACGGAGATTTTTAAGTGTTTTGTATCCTCCCTGCGAATATGAAGAAACTACTCTTGTTGCAGAATGCGCAGGAGAAGAATTTGTTGCCCGGGGAGATGTTATCATCAGTCCGGGATTTAGAGAGGTTTATGAAAAGCTGGAGGAAGAGGAAACAGATCCGGAACTGAAAAGTCAGATACTGCCTCATCTCAAAGAAGGAGAGGTAGTGGATGGGGTGCATTTTTCCATGAGAGAAGGAAAAACCACGCCGCCTCCGTATTTTACAGAAGCCACTTTGCTTTCAGCTATGGAAAATCCGGTGAAATATATGGAATCCCGGGATCGGGAAATGGCAAAAACTCTGGGAGAGACCGGAGGATTGGGAACGGTTGCCACAAGAGCAGATATTATCGAAAAATTATTTCACAGTTTTCTTCTGGAAAAGAAGGGAAACGAAATACATCTGACTTCTAAAGCAAGACAGCTTTTAAAATTAGTGCCTTCAGATCTGAAAAAACCGGAATTGACGGCTCAATGGGAAATGAAACTTTCCCGGATTGCGGAGGGAAAGTTAGACGATAAAAAATTCATGGGAGATATCCGCCAGTACACTGTGGAAATAGTGAATCAGATCCGGGTACAGGAAGGAACCTTCCGCCATGATAACCTTACCAGCAAAAAATGTCCCAATTGTGGAAAACGGCTGCTGGCGGTAAATGGAAAAAATTCCAAGATGCTGGTATGTCAGGACCGGGAATGTGGGTACCGGGAGACTATTTCCAGAGTGACAAATGCCCGGTGTCCGGTCTGCCATAAAAAAATGGAGATGATCGGAAAAGGGGAAGACAGCACCTTCGTTTGTTCCTGCGGACATAAAGAAAGATTGTCCAGGTTCCAGGAAAGAAGAAAAGCAGAAGGTGGAGGTGTATCGAAAAAAGATGTGGCTGCATATATGAAAAAGCAGAAAAAAGAGGCAGAAGAACCGTTGAATAACGCATTTGCAGTTGCACTTAAAAATATGATGCTGGAGTCAAAAGATTCCTGACGAATTGTTTTGTGCTGCGCACTCCTACAATTCTGCCTCAAATTCGGATATCGTGGAGCATATGATTCACTGTTATCTTTATTTTGGGGCGGGTCATAAAGGCATCATAAAAAATATCCGTCTTTTATAAAGACGGGAAGGGAGAAGAAAAATGAGTGATGTAAGAAAAGCGGGCATTTTGATGCCCATCGCTTCCTTGCCATCCAGATATGGAGTGGGGGATTTTGGTAAAGGAGCGTACGAATTTGCGGATTGTATCCGCCAGATGGGATTTGGGGTATGGCAGATACTTCCTCTGAATCCTTTGGGATATGGCAATTCTCCATATCAGCCATATTCTTCCTATGCAGGAGATCCTTTGTATATTAGTCTGGAAAAACTGGCAGAGGAGGGGCTTTTGCCGGAGGAGCCGGAAGAATTCCGGAAAGATTCTCAAGTGATTGATTATGAAGCTGTTCGCAGCTATAAGGATGAGTATCTGAGAAAAGCTTTCCGCAATTTTTTGCCGGATGAAAATTATGAAGAGTTCGCTTCCCAGGATTGGGTATACCAGTATGGTGTATTTTATATGCTGAAATGGAAAAATAACCGGAAATGCTGGCTGGACTGGGAAGAGAAAGATAAGTTTTGGATGATTCGGCAGGATATTGAATTTACTCCCCAACAGGAAGAAGAAATACAGTATCAGATGTTTCTTCAGTACACTTTCTATTGCCAGTGGATGGAACTGAAAGGGTATGTAAACAGTTTGGGAATAAAAATTATGGGAGATCTGCCTTTTTATGTGGGAATTGATTCTCTTGACGTGTGGGCAAACGCAAAATGCTTCCTGTTGGATGAGAATTTCCGACCTACTTATATTGCAGGAGTACCGCCAGATTATTTCAGCCCTACAGGTCAGCGATGGGGGAATCCTATTTATGACTGGGACTATCTGAGAGAGACAGGATATCAGTTTTGGATAGAAAGAATCGGATATAACAGAGACCTTTTTGATATTGTCCGTATCGATCATTTCCGGGCTTTTGATACATACTGGAAAATCCCGGCAGACTGTCCTACAGCCATAGAAGGGGAATGGATAGAAGCGCCGGGATATGAAGTGTTTGAGCATTTGCTGAAACAATATCCGGATATTGAGATTGTAATTGAAGATCTGGGAGATCTCCGTCCGGAAGTGGGTATGCTGAGAGATCATTTTGGTTTTAAAGGAATGAAAATCTATCAGTTTTCTCTTGATCCCAATGAAAAAAATAATGATTTTCCGGACCGTGAAAATCTGATCCTTTATACGGGAACCCATGATAATCAGACCATCAAAGCCTGGTATCTGAGTAAAGATGAAGCAACTCAGCAGGAAGTAGATGAATTATTCCGGGAAAAAGGATGTGAGGAGGAAAAACTTGCTCATCGTTTTATCCATGGAGTATTCCAGAGTATTGCAGAACTGTCTGTTGTAACTGTACAGGATATTCTGAATCTGGGAGACGAAGCAAGGCTTAATCAGCCGGGAACCACCGGAAGTCCTAACTGGGAATGGAGAATTACAAATCTGGAAAAATTGAAAGAAGAAATGCCAATAATATACAATCTGATAGAAAAGACGAATCGTCTGTAGGATTTTACAGATTCTGGCATTGGATAAAATATGAATAAAGGAATGAAAAAAATATGAGTTACGTTTTGTTGAATGTTTCCTGTGCTTTGTTGGCCGGATTGTTGATGACGAGATTATTCTCAAAGCTTAAACTTCCGGATGTAACCGCATATCTCATAGCAGGAGTACTTATCGGACCGTATTGTCTTGGAGCATTAAAAGTTCCGGGAGTGGGGTTTGATTCTATGGAAGCAGTGGAAATGCTGTCTTTAATTTCCAAAGTTGCCCTTGGTTTTATCGCATTTTCCATCGGAAATGAGTTCAGACTGGGAGAAATCAGGAAAATTGGAAAACAGGCATTTTCCATTGGTATTGTGCAGGCGGTTTCTGCAACCATTTGTGTGGATCTGGCGCTGTTGGTCATTCATTTGATTATGCCGGATAAGCTTACTTTATCCCAAGTATTGGTATTGGGGGCTATAGCAACGGCAACTGCTCCGGCGGCCACGCTGATGGTTGTAAGACAGTATAAAGCAAAGGGACCATTGACGGAATTGCTGTTGCCGATTGTTGCATTGGATGATGCAGTGGGTCTGATTGTCTTTGCAGTAAGTTTTGGCGTGGCCAAAACACTGGTAAGCGGTGTGGTGGATTTTGTATCAATCTTTATCAATCCATTAGTAGAGATTGTAGGTTCCCTGCTGTTGGGAGCAGTCATGGGATGGATTCTTACTCAACTGGAAAAGTTATTTCATTCCAACACCAACCGTCTGAACATGACTATAGCATTTGTATTTCTGACGGTGTCACTTTCTATGGTGAATTTTCAGATTGGACCTGTACACGTTGGGTTCTCATCTCTGTTGGTGTGTATGATGTTGGGAACAGTTTTCTGTAACACGTGTGATCTTTCAGAAGATCTTATGGCAGCGGCAGATAAATGGACTTCTCCATTATTTGCAGTTTTCTTCGTGATCAGCGGCGCAGAACTGGAATTAAAGGTGTTCGGAGAAGGTTCCATTATTCTGATCGGAATTGTTTATATCGTATTCCGGTGTATCGGTAAATATATGGGTACTTTCATAAGCGCAAAAGTTACGCAGTGTTCACCGCAGATTTGTAAATATCTGGGTATCACTCTGTTTCCTCAGGCGGGTGTGGCCTTAGGTATGTGCGCAACTGCCATGCAGTTAAGAGAGCAGGGCTCGCTAATACGGAATATTACATTGTTTGCAGTTTTGATTTATGAAATTGTAGGTCCGTTAATGACAAGAGAAGCATTGACTGCAGCAGGAGATATTAAACCGAAGTCAGAAGAAGTGATAAAACGTCGTGCCAATAAACTGGCAGCGATAGGATCACCGGAAGCGGCAGAAGCGGAAGCTCTGGCGGAAGAAGAGATTCGGGAAGAGGCAAAAGCCTGGGAAATAGAACAGCGGAAACATAAAAAATAAGAAAAGGTTTTATAACTATATTCTTATTTTGGGATGAAAACAAGGGCAGATGTGACTAGCATAGTCATATCTGCCCTGTTTCAGATTATTTAATAATCAATCAGAAGTATTTTCCTGTTGCTTCAATTCCGGCCATACAGTGTGCATCATAGTGAAGAAACAGGCTCCTCCACCAATAAAATTGGAAATTGGTTCTGCAAGAAAGACGCCATTTACACCCAATCCGCCAATATAAGGGAGAAGAAGAGTCAGAGGAATAACAATAATAACTTTTCGAAACAGCGAAAAGAAAATTGCGTTTTTGGAACGCCCCAGCGCCACAAAGGTGGATTGTCCGGAAAACTGGAAAGACATCATAAAAAATCCGAAAAAGTAAATTGTCATGGATGGCACGCCCAATTTCAGAAGCTGAGAACTATTGTTAAACAGATGGATAAAGGGTTTCGGAAAAATTAACAATAAAATCCAGATCAGGGTGGTGTAAAAAATACAGGTAATGGACATAAAACGGATGCCTTCCCGTACCCGATGGGGTTGTCTGGCTCCATAGTTAAATCCAAGAACAGGCTGAGCGGCATTGGTGATTCCCTGTACAGGCATGGAGACTACTTCCCGAATGGAGTTGATGACCGTCATAACGCCAACGTAAATATCACCGCCAAAATTTTGCAGAGAAGCATTGCAGACCACCTGAACGGCGCTGTTGGTAAATGCCATGATAAAACCGGAAGCTCCCAGAGAAATAATTTCTTTCAGTAAAGGAAGATGTACATGGAGACTTTCCCGGGTAAGGCGGATGAGGGTTTCTTTTCCGGTAAGAAAACGAAGAACCCAGAAAGCAGATACCATTTGAGAAAGGATGGTAGCCAGGGCGGCTCCCGCCACACCCATATGGAAAACAAAAATAAAAACAGGATCGAGAATAATATTTAATACTGCGCCGATTAATACGGTAAGCATCCCTTTTCTGGCAAACCCCTGGGCATTGATAAAGTTATTCATTCCCAGACTGAACATTACAAAAATACTTCCAAGAAGATAAATGGACAGATATGTGTCAGCGAAGGGAAACGTGGCATCACTGGCTCCAAAAAGATATAAAACAGGTTTCTTGATGAGCAGACCCAGGATAGTAAGTATCACACCGGAAATCAACAACATGGTGAATGTGGTTCCCATGATTCGGGAAGCCCGTTTATTGTCCTGCTTTCCTCTGGCAATAGAAAAAAGAGGGGCGCCGCCCATACCAAAAAGATTGGTAAAAGCGGTAATCATCATCAAAATAGGAAAAGTCAGTCCCAGTCCGGTGAGAGCCAGAGTGGAATCCTTGGGAAGATGGCCGATATACATTCGGTCAATGATATTATAGAGAAGGTTAATAAGCTGCGCCAGAGTCATGGGTCCGGCTAACCGGAGAATATTGCTTCGGACGCTGCCCTGACTAAAATCATTTTCTGTTTGTGTATTCATAATAATCCTCTTTAAAAATTAATATTTTATCATATATAGTTTAGAACAAAACAAATAAAAATGCAATCTGTGAAACCATTTCCTTCAAAATACAGTCTAAATATCAGAAAACAGCCAGAGAGTGTTGCATTTTTTTCTATGAATTAGATTTGGATATTTGATTTTTTCTATTAGATATAGTATTCTGTAGTCAATACAATAGACGCGAGGTTTTATAAAATGCAAAAAGATGATATTCATTTACAACAGGTGATCATACATATCATGGATTCCACTATGGGAATGCCGGTGCTTTCTGATCAGATACTGGATCATGGATCGGATTTCGGAGATTTTGTCCGGGCGCATATTTATCGGATTCTGGAAAGTGATGATATGAAAAAGTGTTCTTTTGATGAGAATTCACAGGTAGAGGCGATTTTGGAGGAATACAATCCGGATCAGTTTGTAGCCTGTAGTCAAAAACTGGGAGAATTGCTTTATGGAGTGATGAATAAAAATATTGATATTCCTCCGGCAGATCTTCTTGTTGTGGAATATCAGGTGGAACAACAGCCGTTTTTGGCTCTTTTGAAGATGAATTATAAAACTTACTACACGCATATGACAGATTCTGATCCTTGGGGAAACAGTAATTCGGTGATCAAACAGAAGGCTATTTTGCCAGGAGAAAATCAAAAGCTGGCAGAGGCTGCTCTGATTGATCTTACAGATAAAAGTTTGAGACTGATAGAGAAAAAATATGATGTAAATGGGGTGAAAACCAATTATTTTTCTCAGTTATTTCTTCAGTGCCATGGATCTTTGTCTCCGAAAACAAAACTGGCTATTGTAACAAAGGCTGTGGATGATGTGCAGAAGAAGTTTTACCATGAGTCAGAACAATATGAAGTTCAGATGGAAACAAAAAGTATCATTAATCAGACACTGGAGGAAGAGGGAAGTTTTGCAGTTCCTGTTTTGATGGATAAGATTTTTAAAGAACAGGAGGAAATGAAGGAGGAGGTTATGAAAAAGCTGGATAAGTATCATCTGGCTGAAACAGAAGTGGCTCCTCAAAATCCAAATACTACAAAAAAATTCGGAAAACAGAATCTGATCACAGATACGGGAATTGAAATCCGTATTCCCATGGAACAGTATCAGAATAAAGATAAGGTGGATTTTATTACCAATCCGGATGGTACGATTTCTGTACTGATCAAAAATATAGGAAATATTATCAGTAAATAAAGGAGAAGGATAAAATGGAATATTTTGTATTGGAAAATGAAAAAATCACAGCAGTGATCAGAGAAAAGAGTGCAGAACTGATTTCTCTGAAAAGAAAGGATAATGAGCAGGAGTATCTTTGGAATGCAGATCCCAAATTCTGGGGATGGACTTCACCGATTCTGTTTCCGGCGGTAGGCGGATTTAAGGATGATGAATACCGTTATCAGGGAAAAACCTATACTCTGGAAAAACATGGATTTGCCAGAAGACGTAATTTTAAATTGGAATCTAAAACAGAACAGGAATTGTGGCTGAGTCTGGAAGATGATGAGGAAACTTTTGCAGTATATCCGTTTCATTTTCGTCTGGAAATCGGATATCGCCTGAAAGATATGTCTGTCGAAGTGGTGTGGCGGATTGTAAACAAAGATGATACGACAATGTATTTTGCTATTGGCGGTCATCCGGCGATTCTTTGTCCTGCAAATGGAGAAGGAAAAAAGACAGAGTGCTATCTGGGATTTGAAGGCGATAAGGATACCTGGGATTATCTGATGGTGGATATGGAGGAATTACTTATCGGAAATAAGATTCATAAGTTTGAAATGGAAGATGGAATGCATCGGATCACAGAAGGAATGTTTGATTTTGACGCTCTGATTTTTGAAGACTATCAGATTAAAACAGTTTTCCTTGCAGGAGCTGATAAAAAACCATATATAAAAATGCATACGAAAGCGCCGATTCTTGCTTTCTGGTCACCTGAGGAGGAAGCTCCATTTATCTGTTTCGAACCCTGGTTTGGACGGGGAGACGGCGTGGGATTCCATGGAAGCCTGGAAGAACGTGCCTGGGAGCAGAGTCTGGAAGGAAAAGGAACCTTTGAGACTTCTTATGAGCTTGAAATTGTAGCTGAATAGTTATCGGAAAGGATTATATGATTTATAAAATATTACTGGTGGAAGACGACCCGACGATCCGGGGAGCCATTGCCTGTCATATCCGAAGCTGGGGATATGAGGCAATAGAAGTGGAAAATTTTGGGCAGGTCATGGAGATTTTTACCCGGACCGAACCTCATTTGGTATTATTGGATATTTCTTTACCTTTCTATAATGGGTTTCACTGGTGTACACAGATTCGACAGGTTTCCAAAGTTCCGATTATCTTTATCTCCTCGGCTTCTGATAATATGAATATTGTCATGGCGATGAATATGGGAGGAGATGACTTTATAACCAAACCTTTTGATTTGAATGTTTTAACTGCCAAAGTGCAGGCGATGCTCAGAAGAACGTATGATTTTGCCGGAACTTCTCAGTTATTGGAACATGGAGGGGCTATTTTAAATCTGTCAGAGGGAACATTGAGTTGGAAGGGAGAAAAAATAGAACTGACAAAAAATGAATTTCGTATTCTGAAGACTTTGATGGAACGAAAGGAACGAATAGTTTCCAGAGATGATCTTATGGAACAGCTCTGGGAAACAGACAGTTTTATTGACGATAATACCCTGACAGTAAATGTAAACCGTCTGAGAAAAAAACTGGAACAGGCAGGCCTGGAGAGTTTTATCGTTACCAAAAAAGGTTTGGGGTATAAGGTGGGATAAAAATGGAGAAGAAAAGCAGGGTATGGAAGCAATGGTTCCAAAGCCGATGGAAAGTAATTTTGCTTTTTGGAGCAGTCAGCAGTATTTATTTTTTATTGTGCTGGCTGTACGGTCTGGGAATGAAAGGGGCTTTCTATGGTTTTCTACTTTCCGGTGTTATGATTTTGATGGCTCTTTTGTTGGATTACCGGACCTTCAGAGAAAAGCATAAGCAGTTAAAAGCGCTGCTTTATCAGGAATATCTTCATGAAGAACATTTTCCGGATACCTGTCATCTTCTGGAAAAGGATTATCAGAATCTTCTGGAAAAATTGTGTGAGCGCATTCAGGAAATGGAAATAGAGACAGAAAAGTCTCAGGAAGAAATGAATCAATATTATACTATATGGGCTCATCAGATAAAAACTCCGATTTCCGGTCTTCGCCTGATGCTGCAGCAATCCGACGATCCGGGGAAAAAGAATATGGAACTGGAATTATTGCGTATTGAGCAATATGTACAGATGGTGCTTTCTTATCTGCGGATGAAAGATATGAATAATGATCTTCAGATCGAGAGGAAAAATCTGGATGGAATCATTTGTCAGGCTGTTCGCAGGTATTCCCGTTTTTTCATTGGAAAACACCTTACATTACAGTATGAACCTATTCAGGATTGGGTACTTACAGATGAAAAATGGTTGGAATTTGTATTGGAACAGTTGATTTCCAATGCGGTAAAATATACACCCCGGGGCGGGACTATTCGGATTTACAGTAAAGAGCCGGGAGTTCTGGTGATTGAAGATACAGGAATCGGTATTCGAAAAGAAGACCAGCCCCGGGTGTTTGAACGGGGATTTACCGGATTAAATGGAAGAAATCAAAAACGCGCCACCGGATTGGGGTTGTTTCTGTGTAGACGAATTTGCGAGAAATTATCTCATAAAATCAGTATTCAGTCA
>DETV01000024.1 GCA_002361775.1 Eubacterium sp. UBA3279 | reverse complement strand
CAAAAAGTTTTTTTCGTTCTTTTTTGACCCCGTCGCAAGCAACTTTGATATCATATCATAAGTTTTTCTCGATGTCAACAACTTTTTTCAAAAGTTTTTTTCATCGAACGGAGAAGGAGGGATTTGAACCCTCGCACGGCGCAAACCGTCTATACCCTTAGCAGGGGCACCTCTTCAGCCACTTGAGTACTTCTCCATTTGCTCATTGGGTTTCACAACTCATGAGCAAAATTGATTATACTAAATGTTTTATGCTTTGTCAACTATATTTTTAACTTTTTTACTCATACCTTGCAATGGTATCTTCAATTCTCCCTTTTACCATCGCTGCAATTTCCGTTGTCTTCATTCCTTTATACGTTTCATAAGGAATAGGCTCCAAAAAATGCACCTGTACCGTCAGCTTTTCTATGGAGTTTGTATCAAAGGATTTATAAGAATCAATAAGCGCTACCGGCACAATAGGACACTGAGCCTTCACTGCACTTTTAAAGCTCCCTCCTTTAAATTCCAGCAACTGATTCTGATTCTTACTTCTGGTTCCCTCCGCAAAAATAAGATAATTTCTTCCCTTTTTTACTTCTTCTGCCACTTGCTGAATTACCTTTAACCCCTGACGTATATCATCCCTGTCCAATGGAATAGCTTTCATACAGGCAAATACCTGTTTTAAAAACGGAACATCAGCCACTTCTTTTTTCATAACCACAGAAAATGGTCTGGGACATACCTGAAGAATTGCCAACACATCATATAACCCCTGGTGATTGGGAAAAAACATAAATCCGTCTTTATCCGGTATATTTTCCACTCCATGAGCGTCGATAGTGATACGACCTCCCCAGTTTGCACGATTATCAATCATTTTCAGAACTTTATAGCGTTCTTCCTCCGTATATTTGTCCACATGGCTGGCTGTATAGCAAAGCTTAAACCAGCCATAAGGTACAAATAACAGGTTCCTTAGTACCATTAAAATAATTCTCTTCATGATTCTTTATCTTCCGTCTCTTCTTCTGATTCTTCTGTTTCTTCTTTCTTTTCACGAACTTTGGCAATACTTGCCACTGAAACATGATCATCCAGATTCATTAATTTTACTCCGGAAGTTATTCTTCCTAAAATAGAAATATCTGAACAGGAAATCCTGATAATAATACCCTCTGTAGTGATCAGCATCACTTCATTTTCTTCATTGACTGCTTTTACTCCTACTACATTTCCTGTTTTTTCTGTAATTTTATAGCACTTAACACCTTTTCCGCCTCTGTTCTGGGTTGTAAATTCTCCAATCGGCGTTCTTTTACCCATTCCATTTTCAGAAACGATCAACAGATAGTCTCCCTGGGTATTTAACTGCATACCAATCACTTCATCGCCATCGCCAAGATTGATACCTCGTACTCCCATGGAAACTCTTCCCGTACTTCTTACATCGTTTACATCAAAACGGATACACTGTCCATATTTCGTCACAAGAATAATATCTTTAGAACTGTCTGTAAATTTCACTTCAATCAATTCATCATCATCACGAAGTGCAATTGCTGCCAGTCCTGTCTTTCTCACATTGGCATAATCCAAAATCGGAGTTTTCTTTACCAGACCTTTCTTGGTTGCCATAAACAAATACTGATCGTCTCTGTATTCATTGATAGGAATGACCGCTGATATTTTTTCTTCTGGCTGTAACTGCAGCAGATTGATTATTGCCGTACCTCTGGCTGTTCTTCCTGCCTCAGGTATTTCATATGCCTTCAACCGGTAAACTTTACCCATATTGGTAAAGAACATCAGATAATGATGGGTGGTAGTCATCAACAATTCATCAATATAATCATCCTGAAGTGTCTGCATACCTTTAATTCCCTTTCCCCCTCTGTTCTGGTTACGGAAATTATCTACAGTCATTCGTTTGATATATCCTAATTTTGTCATGGTGATCACTGTATTTTCATTTGGAATCAAATCTTCCATGGAAATATCATACTCATCAAATCCAATCGAAGTTCTTCTGTCATCTCCATATTTTTCTGCAATGATCAGGATTTCCTCCCGGATCACCCGAAGAAGAAGGTTTCTGTCTGCCAGAATCGCCTGCAGTTTTCTTATTTTTTCCATTAATTCTTTGTACTCTGTTTCCAGTTTTTCTCGTTCCAAACCTGTAAGAGTACGAAGTCTCATATCTACGATAGCCTGAGCCTGAGCATCTGAAAGTTCAAAACGCTCTGTTAATCCGGCTTTTGCAATCTGTGTATTCTGAGAAGATCTGATAATTTTGATCACTTCATCAATATTATCCAGGGCTTTTAAAAGCCCTTCCAAAATATGAGCCCTCTCCTGTGCCTTGTTCAGATCATACTGTGTTCTTCTTGTTACAACTTCTTCCTGATGCGCCAGATAATGTTTCATTATTTCCAGCAGATTCATAACCTTAGGCTGATTATTTACCAGAGCCAGCATGATTACTCCAAATGTATCCTGAAGCTGTGTATGTTTATATAATTTATTTAAAATCACATTTGCATTTACATCTCTTCTCAATTCAATACAAATACGCATACCTTCCCTGCTGGAATGGTCTGCCAGATCGGTAATACCATCTATTTTTTTCTCTTTTACCAGCTCCGCAATTTTTTCAATCAAACGTGCCTTATTTACCAGATAAGGAAGTTCTGTCACAATAATCTGGCTTTTGCCATTAGGTAATGTCTCTATATTTGTCACAGCTCGAACACGGATTTTTCCTCTTCCTGTACGATAAGCCTCTTCAATTCCCCTTGTTCCCAAAATTGTAGCGCCTGTAGGAAAATCCGGTCCCTTCACAATCTTGAGAAGCTCTTCCATCTGAGTTTCTCTGTTCTCTTCCACAATGTTATCAATGATTTTAACTACTGCATTTATAATCTCTCTCAGATTATGAGGCGGTATATTGGTAGCCATACCTACTGCGATTCCAGAGGTTCCGTTTACCAGCAGATTAGGAAATCTTGAAGGCAATACAGAGGGCTCTTTTTCCGTCTCATCAAAGTTAGGTACAAAATCCACCGTGTTTTTATTGATATCTGCCAGCATTTCCATGGAAATTTTGCTGAGACGAGCCTCAGTATATCGCATAGCTGCAGCTCCGTCCCCATCCACAGAACCAAAGTTTCCATGACCATCTACCAAAGGATAACGGGTAGACCAGTCCTGTGCCATATTTACCAATGCTCCATAGATGGAACTGTCACCATGGGGATGATATTTACCCATGGTATCACCAACGATACGGGCACATTTTCTATGTGGCTTATCCGGACCATTGTTCAGCTCGATCATGGAGAACAATACTCTTCTTTGTACCGGTTTTAAACCATCCCTGACATCCGGCAGAGCTCTTGAAGCGATTACGCTCATAGCATAATCAATATACGACTCTTCCATCGTCTTTTTCAGGTCTACTTCCTTGACCTTGTCAAAAATATTATCTTCCATCTTTTTCTCCTTAAATATCCAGATTTTTCACTTTCAATGCATTTTCTTCAATGAATTCACGACGGGGTTCTACTTTATCTCCCATCAGGGTGGTAAATGTCAGATCCAGTTCCGAAGAAGATTCCTCATCCATAGTTACTCTTAAAAGTACCCTTCTCTCCGGATCCATGGTTGTTTCCCAAAGCTGATCCGCATCCATTTCTCCCAGACCCTTGTATCGCTGAATCTTATTATTTCCATCACGACCAATTTCCACAAGGATATTATTCAATTCCTGATCACTGTAAGCGTACCAGATTTTTTTATTTTTTTCCACTTTGTACAAAGGCGGCTGTGCCAGATACACATATCCCTGTTTGATAAGTTCCGGCATAAATCTATACAGGAATGTAAGCATCAGTGTGGCAATATGGGCTCCATCCACGTCCGCATCTGTCATAATGATGATTTTGTGATATCTTAATTTTGTAATATCAAAATCTTCATGAATTCCTGTTCCAAAGGCGGTTATCATTGCTTTGATTTCTGCATTTCCGTAAATTCTGTCCAACCGGGCTTTTTCCACATTCAAAATTTTTCCTCTGAGGGGAAGGATTGCCTGTGTTGCTCTGCTTCTGGCTGTTTTCGCTGAACCGCCGGCAGAGTCACCCTCAACAATATAAATTTCACAGTTTTTCGGATCTTTATCTGTACAGTCAGCCAGTTTTCCCGGTAACGCCATTCCTTCCAGAGCTGATTTTCTTCTGGTCAGATCTCTTGCTTTTCTTGCCGCATCTCTGGCTCTTTGTGCCAAAACAGATTTCTCCACTATAGTTTTTGCCACGGAAGGATTCTGTTCCAGGAAAATCTCCAGCGCATTTCCTACCACATTATCCACTGCGCCTCTTGCCTCACTGTTACCCAGTTTCTGTTTTGTCTGACCTTCAAACTGCGGTTCTTCAATTTTTACACTGACAATAGCAGTCAGTCCTTCACGGATATCTTCTCCGGCCAGTTTCTCTGTATCTTTTAATAATTTATTTTTTCTTGCATAATCATTGAAGGTTTTTGTCAGGGCATTTCTGAAACCTACAATATGAGTACCTCCCTCCGGTGTTGTAATATTATTTACAAATCCGTAGGTTGTCTCATTATAGGAATCATTATGCTGCATAGCCACTTCTACCACAACACCGTCCTTTTCTCCTTCACAGTATATAATTTCCGGATAAAGGGCAGTTTTACTTCTGTTTAAGTAAGTAACAAATTCTTTGATTCCACCTTCATAATGGAATTCCTTTGTCACCTTCTCTTCTCCTCTTTCATCGTGAAGACGGATTTTCAGGCCTTTTGTAAGGAACGCCATTTCTCTGAATCTCTGTTTTAATGTATCGTAATCATAAATTGTATCTTCAAATATCTCTTTATCCGGTAAAAATGTAACCATCGTTCCTGTTTTTTCCGGTTCACATTCTCCCACAACCTTTAATTTATAGATTGTTTTTCCTCTCTCATATCTCTGGCGATATACTTTTCCATCCTGGAAAATCGTAACTTCCAGCCATTCAGAAAGAGCATTTACAACAGACGCGCCTACTCCATGAAGTCCTCCGGATACTTTGTATCCTCCTCCGCCGAATTTACCGCCTGCATGGAGGATCGTAAAGACTACTTCAACGGCTGGAATACCTGCTTTATGATTTATACCCACAGGAATACCTCTTCCATTATCTACAACCGTTATGGAATTGTCTTCATGTATTGTAACATCGATCACATCACAGTATCCGGCCAGAGCCTCATCCACTGCATTATCTACAATTTCATAAACCAAATGATGAAGTCCCCGGGTGGATGTGCTTCCGATGTACATACCAGGACGTTTTCTGACTGCCTCCAAACCTTCCAGTATCTGGATTTGATCTGCTCCGTATTCTGTACTCATCCTAATCCTCCTAATTATTTTTAAACACGTTTCCGTCAATCACCCGGAAAACTCTGTTAATTGAAAATTGATTTTGTATAAATTCATCTAATCCTGTGCAGGTAATCATAGTCTGAATCTCATGAATACTCTGCAACAGATAATTTTGTCTGCTGCTGTCAAGTTCCGACAACACATCATCCAGCAAAAGAACCGGATAATCTTTAATGATTTTTCTTACCAGATAAATCTCTGACATTTTCAAAGAAAGCGCTGCTGTTCTTTGCTGCCCCTGAGAACCAAATTTGCGAATATCGATTCCGTTTACTTTCACACAGAAATCATCCCTGTGCGGACCTGTAGAAGACACTTTAAACCTCAGATCCTTTTCCCTGGTTTTTAAAAGTTTATCCTCAAACTCTTCTTCCTCTACATCCGGTTCATATTCAAGAATAAGTTCTTCTTTTCCTCCGGTAAGATTTTTATGGATATCGAAAATAATTTCATTCAGATCATGCAAAAATTCTTTTCTCAGGGAAATGATTTTTTTTCCATAATTTACCAACTGCATATCCCACACATCCAGAGTTTCTTCCAGACGAGGAGAAAACGCAATATCTTTTAATAATTTGTTTCTCTGATTTAAAATCCTATTATAGTCGGACAGATCCTGAAGATAAATTCTATGAAGCTGACATAATTCCAGATCCATAAATCTTCTTCTTTCGGAAGGACCATTTTTTATAATATTTAAATCTTCCGGTGAAAAAAACACAAGATTAACAATCCCAAACAATTGAGATGCCTTTTTAATTGGAATCCCGTCCACTGCAATACCTTTGGATTTATTTTTTTTCAAATGCATATCTATTTTATGAGAAACCCCATCCTTATTTACAAACATTCGAATATGGGATTCATCCTGTTCAAACCGGATAAGTTCTTTGTCTTTACTGCCCCTGTGGGATTTCGTTGTTCCCGCCAGATAAACCGCTTCCAGAATATTGGTTTTTCCCTGCGCATTATCTCCGAAGAGAATATTAGTTCCCTGATCGAAGTCTATGCATAAATATTCATAATTTCTATAATTTTTCAATTCCAAAGATTCAATGTACATGATTCACCAACTATGCTCATCCTGCATTTTTTTCAAAATTGCAAGTCTTATTTTTCTACCTTTATTTCTTGTCCGTCATAGACGAACACATCCCCCGGATACAATTTTCTTCCTCTTCTTGTATCCACTTCTCCATTTACGGTCACCAGTCCGTCCTGGATAACCAGTTTTGCTTCTACTCCATCTTCAACAAGATTAGCCAGTTTCATAGCCTGACCTAATTTTATAAATTCATCTTTTATTTTAATAGATTCCATATGTTCACTCTTTCTATCGTGCAGTATTAAAATTTACAGGAAGAATCAGATAAATATAAGATTCATTTTCATCTTTAATAAAACAAGGTGCTTTGGGATTTACTAAATAAATAGTAATTTCTTCATCATCTATTACTTTCAGGGCATCAATCAAAAACCGGGGGTTAAATCCGATCATAATATCTTTGCCTTCTTTCATAATATCAATATCTTCATTCATGGAACCAATCTGAGAATTGATATTTAAAACCATCTGATTATCTTCAATTGTTATAATAATAGGCTTTTTTTCTCCCTCTTTCACAAAAAGAGTGGCTCTGTCTATACAATTTAAGAATTCTTTTTTATTAATTTTAATTTTGGTCTCATAATCACTGGAAAGCATCTGTTCAATTCGGAAATACTCTCCCTCTATCAGACGGGAAACCACTACTGTATCATCGAACTCAAAAACAATGTGGTTATCTGTGAAGAAAATCTGAACCTGATCTTCTACTTCACCCGAAAGTATTTTACTGATTTCATTTAAGGTTTTTCCTGGAACTACTACTTTTCTGTCTTTATAATTTTCTTTCAGTTCAATTTTCCGGATTGCAATTCTATGGCCATCAAGAGAAACTACCTTCAAAATATTATCTTTTATTTCAAATAATTCTCCTGTCATTAATTTGTTGTTTTCATTGGCAGCAATAGAGAAAATAGTCTGACGAATCACTTCTTTTAATGTATATTGAGACAAAACAATACCATCATTTCTCTCTATAACCGGTAAATAAGCAAAATCTTCTCCATCTCTTCCCGGAATAGTAAATTTAGCTTTTTCACAAGTGATGGTTGTATTTAATTTATCATCTGTTTTGATCACTACATCACTGTCTGGAAGTTTACGGATAATTTCTGAAAAAAGTTTGGCATCTAAAGCTACCATACCTTTTTCTTCTATAATACCATGTACTTTTGTTTCAATTCCCAGTTCCATATCATTAGAAGTAAAAGTAATTTCTGAACCGGAAGCATTAATCAAAATACATTCCAGAATAGGCATGGTAGTTTTTGAAGAAACTGCTTTTAGTGAAATAGTAACGCTTTTTTGTAATTCGCTTTTTGAGCAGATTAATTTCATAATGTGAATAACTTCCTTTCCTGAACCGACAGGCTCATCAATGTAAAAAATATAAGAAATCCGTAGTATTCGTAGTAGAGGGTGTGAAAATGTGTAAAAGTATAGTTTGTCCTTAAAATATAAGGATTTACATGAAGTATAACCTTGTGCATCCAGTAGAAGAACAAGGTGAATGAAAAGTGGATTATTTTTTCACTGTAAGGTTGTCCACAGGATATACACATTGAATTAACAAAAATCATGTGGACAAGTAGCCCTTCTACTAACTGCCCGGCTGTAATTTTTTCTTCAGTATTTCCACGGCTTTTTGTGTTGCATCGGAAGAAGAAAGTTCCTGTTCTATTTTTTCACAGCCGTGCATAATAGTGGTATGATCTCTGTTTCCCAGAGATTTTCCAATGGATTTTAAAGGAATATTGGTAAGTTCTCTGCAAAGATACATGGCAATCTGGCGTGGATAGACCACTTTGCTGTTTCTTTTATTTCCGGTGATCTCTTCCGGGGTAACATCAAAGTGTTCTGCGACAGTACTGATAATGTACTCGGGAGTAATGATTTTTTTCTCGTTGGGAGAAATAATATCTTTAAGTACAGTTTCTGCCAGTTCCATGGTGATTTCTCTTTTTTCCAGATTTGCATAGGCAATAATCTTGTTCAGAGATCCTTCCAGTTCACGGATATTTGATTTAATGTTTTTGGCAATATATTCAATGATGGCGTCATCCAGATTATAGCCATCCATTTCTTCTTTTTTGCGGAGAATAGCTACCCGGGTTTCGTAATCAGGAGAAGAAATATCAGCTAAAAGTCCCCATTCGAAACGGGAACGGATACGGTCTTCCAAAATTTCCATATCTTTTGGCGGTTTATCACTGGAGATGATAATCTGTTTTTTTGCTCCGTGGAGAGAGTTAAAAGTATGGAAAAATTCTTCCTGCGTAGATTCTTTTCCTATAATAAACTGGATATCATCAATCAAAAGCACGTCAATATTTCTGTATTTTTCACGGAATTTTGTCATAGCAGTATTGTTTCCGTTTCGGATTGCTTCAATCAGTTCATTGGTAAAGGACTCACTGGTAGTATAAAGAATCTTGGTAGATGGATCCTTCTCAAGAATAAAATGAGCTACAGAATGCATCAGATGAGTCTTTCCCAAACCAACACCTCCATACAGAAAGAGGGGGTTATAAATTTCTCCTGGAGATTCCGCTACAGCCAGCGAAGCTGCATGGGCAAATTTGTTATTGCTTCCTACAACAAAAGTGTCAAAGGTATATTTTGGATTTAAATTAGCCATTTCTTTATTCATATTAAAATTAGTAGAAACGACTTTTTCTTTTTCCTCGTCCTGAATATCTTCAGGAAGGACAAACCGGATATCATAATCGGCACCGGTCAATTCAGAAATAGCCACCTTCAAAGGCAGGGCATATTTTTTACTGATGTAATTTAAGCCGACCTGTTGAGAGGGAACGAGAATCGTTACCACCAGATCTTCAATTTTATGAATTTTTAATGGCTTCAGCCATGTTTTAAAAGAAACATCAGAAAGTTCGTGTTCCTTTTTTACTGTTTCCAGGATTTCGTCCCATTTTTCGATAATGATGTCCATGATTTCCTCCATTAGTGCAAGGTTGATCCAATGTGGCAGCTACAATTCTCTGCCCAAAAAAAGAAACCTGTAAAACATGTTTCTTTAAAGATAATAACTCTACTATATCTTATAATAAAATGTGGATTTAATCAATGATAAAATGTGGATAAGTGAATAAATTATTTTACATAAATCAAGTTATCCAGAAAGAAAAAAGAAGAAGTGTGGATTTATACACCGCAAAAAAAGGCGAAAAATAAGGGATATTGTAAATTGTCCTGATATTTTACACAATAAAAAGGGTAGTTATCCACAACTTATCCACAAAGTGGGGATAACTTACGTAAACTATGTGTACAAAAAGTGGATTCTATTCACAGGAGGAAATCTTTACAAGAAAATGAGAAAAAAACCCCGATTTTGCTTGACTTGACAAAACTTTATGAATATAATTGAAATGATGTTTTCTGACATACATGAGAGAATACAACCGAATAAGTGGTTTTGAAGGAGGTGCCTTAGATATGAAAATGACATTTCAGCCTAAAAAAAGATCCAGAGCAAAAGTTCATGGATTCAGAGCGAGAATGAGTACAAAAGGCGGCAGAAAAGTTCTGGCTGCAAGAAGATTAAAAGGAAGAAAAAGCTTATCAGCATAAGACCGCATAAACTGTGGTCTTTTCTTCTTCCAAAAAAATGACGATAATAAATCTTTAAAGGTAAAATTCTATGGAATATTCAGAGAGCTTAAAGAAAAACAGAGACTTTCAGTTGGTTTATAAAACAGGAACATCCTATGTAAACAGATATCTTGTCATGTATGTAAGGGAGAATCAACTGGATAAAAACAGAATCGGGATCTCCGTTAGCAAAAAAGTGGGTAACAGTGTAGTACGCCACCGGCTTTGCAGATTGGTGAGAGAAAGTTACCGTCTGCATGAGAAAGAGTTTCATAGAGGATTGGATATTGTTGTGGTAGCCCGCGTGAGTGCAAAAGAGAGAACGTTTCGTGAGATTGAGAGTGCATTCCTACACCTTGGCAGGCTGCATAAGATTGTGGAAAAAGGAACAGAATGAAAACAATATTAATCAAATTGATCAGATTTTATCAAAAATATTTATCTCCTTTAAAGAGAACCCGGTGTCCCTATATTCCGTCCTGTTCCCAGTACGGACTGGAGGCGATACAGAAATACGGGGCGGTAAAAGGAAGCCTTTTAGCAATATGGAGGATTTTACGATGTAATCCTTTTTCAAAAGGCGGAGTTGACCCGGTTCCCTGACGCCGACCTTAAAACAGAGGGCGGTCAGAAGACATTTTAGGAGGAAAAGGTAATTGAATATTGTATTGACAAAGGTTACGACTCCCATTATCGGATGGATCGGGAGTGTCCTTGGATGGATTATTAATGCAATTTACAGCCTGTTGGATTTAATTGGAATTCCCAATATCGGTCTGGCTATTATTTTATTTACTCTGGTAATTTATATTTTTATGACTCCGTTGCAGATTAAACAGCAGAAATTCTCTAAATTGAATTCTATCATGCAGCCGGAGATTCAGAAAATCCAGAAAAAGTATAAGGGGAAAAAAGATCAGGAATCTATGATGAAGCAGAACGAGGAAGTTACTGCTGTATATCAGAAGTATGGAGTGTCCCCTACAGGAAGCTGTGTGCAGCTTCTTATTCAGATGCCTATTTTGCTGGCATTGTATCAGGTAATTTACCATATTCCCGGCTATATCACAGGAGTACGTGAAGTATTTACCGGCCTTGCAACGAAAATTATGTCTGTAGAAGGATTTAGTGATATTATTTCAAAATTCCTGACAGATAATAAGATCAATATGTACGGCATTGCTCCGAATATGACATTTACAAAGGAAACAACAATTGATTTTCTTTATAAATTAACCCCATCTCAGATGGAAAGCTTTGCAGATGTTTCTCAGTTCAGCGGTTTTGCAGATCTGTTTGCAGATGTTTCTGAAAAAGCAACACATATGAACAGTTTTCTGAATCTGAATATTTCCGATACCCCATGGGCAATTATTCAGTCAGGATGGAGCCAGGGAAATGCAGCAGGTTATCTGCTGGTATTTGCAGCGATTATGATCCCGTTTCTGGCATGGTTTACCCAGTGGCTCAACTACAAGCTGATGCCTCAGCCACAGAATCAGAATGATAACCAGCCGCCAAGTACCATGGAAGCATCTATGAAGAGTATGAACACAGTTATGCCGATTATGTCAGCAATTTTCTGTTTTTCATTCCCGGTTGGTATCGGTATTTACTGGATTATCGGTGCTGTGATCAGAAGTGTGCAGCAGGTAGTACTGAATAAGCACATGGATAAGATTGATACAGAAGATCTGATTCGTAAAAATCAGGAAAAAATGAAAAAGAAAATGGAAAAACGTGGTATGACAGCTGAAAGAATCAATCAGCAGGCGAGAATGAATGTAAGAAACATTCAGGAACCGGTGAAGAAAACAAATACAAAACCGGCACTTACAGCAGAAGAAAAAGCTGAACAGATGAAAAAATCCACGGAATACTATAAGAGTTCCAATTATAAACCAGGAAGCCTGGCTGCTAAGGCAAATATGGTGAAACAATTCGATGAGAAAAGCAAGTCCAAGAAAAAATAGGGGGAAGGGCTATGGAATTCAGAGAAATTACTGCAAAAACTGTTGATGAAGCAATCACGAAAGCCTGCCTGGAACTGGAAACTTCCAGTGATAATCTGGAAATACAGGTGGTACGTGAAGGAACTTCAGGTTTCTTTGGAATTGGAAGTAAACCTGCCATTATAAAAGTTCGTAAAAAGGTGGAAGAAGAAGAATTTGACATCTTGAAAGAACTGAAAAAAGAAGAAACCAAAAAAGAAAGAAAAGAACCGGTTCACAAAGAGCCGAAAAAAGAAGTAAAAAAAGAAATAAAGAAAGAGATGCCTAAGGAGCAGCCGAAAAAAGAAGTGAAAAAGGAAGCTCCCAAACAGGCCAAAAAAGAAAATAAACCTGTTGTAAAAGAAGAAGTTCCGGTAAAAGCAGAGAAGAAACCGGAAGTAAAAAAAGAAGAGAGAAAACCTGTAGTTCGTACAGAAGAACAGATTAAGGCTATGGAACAGGATGGAAGAAAGTTCCTGGAAGGCGTATTTAAAGCCATGGAACTTCCTGTAGAAATCAATATGAACTATGACAAGGAAAATGATTGTCTGGAAATTGATTTTTCAGGAGAAGATATGGGTATCCTGATCGGAAAAAGAGGACAGACTCTGGACTCTCTTCAGTATCTTACAAGCCTTGTGGTAAATAAAGAACAGCAGGATTATGTAAGAGTAAAACTGGATACGGAAAATTACAGAAGCCGCAGAAAAGATACTCTGGAAAATCTTGCGAGAAATATTGCTTACAAGGTAAAGAAAACCCGGAAACCGGTTGTGCTGGAACCGATGAATCCTTATGAGAGAAGAATCATCCATTCCGCATTGCAGGGAAATAAGTTCGTAGAAACTTACAGTGAGGGAAATGAACCATATCGTCACGTAGTGGTGGTATATAAGAAGTAAAAAAGCGTATAGAAAGACGTACAGTGAATGAAAAGATGTTGTTTTCCGAAGCAACATCTTTTCCTGTATGCAGGAGGTTTGAAAAGATGACAGGCGATACCATTGCAGCTATAGCAACAGCAATGACAGTTTCGGGAATTGGAATCATAAGAGTCAGCGGAGAAGAAGCGCTGGAGATTGCAGGAAAAGTTTACCGGTCTAAAAATGGAAAAAATGATATTCGAAAATCAGAATCTCATAAAATTCATTACGGCTTTATTTATGATGGAGAAGAAATGATCGATGAGGTTCTTGTAATGGTCATGAAAGGCCCCCGCAGTTATACAGGAGAGGATACGGTGGAAATTGATTGTCACGGCGGTATACTGGCCATGAGAAAGGTGCTGGAAGCGGTAATTCGTGCAGGGGCAAGACCGGCAGAACCGGGAGAATTTACTAAAAGAGCATTTTTAAACGGAAGAATCGATCTTTCACAGGCGGAAGCGGTGATGGATGTGATCAATGCAAAAAATGAATATGCTTTGAAAAGTTCCATGAGTCAGTTAAAGGGAGCTGTTTTAAAATCAATCAAAGAAATCAGAAACAGCATCATTTATCATATTGCATATATAGAATCTGCATTGGATGACCCGGAACATATCAGTATTGACGGATATGGGGAAGAACTTTCAGATGTGATAAAAGAACAAAAAGAAAAAATAAGAAGGTTGATAGATTCTTTCTCAGAAGGTAAAATGATTCGTGAAGGAATCAAAACAGTGATTGTGGGAAAACCAAATGCGGGAAAATCGTCTTTGCTGAACTGTCTTGTGGGAGAGGAAAAAGCAATCGTAACAGATATAGCAGGGACGACAAGAGACGTGTTGGAAGAGACAATTGTTTTGCAGGGAATTTCCCTGAAAATGATGGATACTGCAGGAATTCGCAAAACGGAGGATGTGGTAGAAAAAATTGGTGTGGAAAGAGCCAGGACATATGCGAAGGAAGCGGATCTGATTTTATACGTGGTAGATTCTTCTACCGAATTAGATGAAAATGATCAGGAAATTTTGAAGCTTCTGGAAGATAAAAAAGCAATTGTTCTGTTAAATAAAAGCGATCTGGAGCCGGTGGTCACCAGAGAGATGCTTTCCCAAAAGACAGGAAAGCCTATTATCTCTATTTCCGCAAAAGAAGAAAAAGGAGTAGAGGAGCTGGAAAAACAGATTAAAGAAATGTTTTTTCAGGGAGAGCTTTCATTTAATGATGAAGTATATATTACCAATGCCCGCCATAAAAAGGCTTTGGAGGACGCCTGGAAAAGCCTGGAAATGGTGGAAAACAGCATTTCCATGGGAATGCCGGAGGATTTCTTCTCTATCGATCTTATGAACGCATATGAGGCTCTGGGAAGCATTACAGGGGAAGCGGTAGGAGAAGATCTGGTAAATGAAATATTCAGCAAGTTCTGTACAGGAAAGTAGAATAGACGGTTATTGTTCATATGGCGCCGTCTTGTAAAGGATGTTGCCGGGAACAGTAAGGCAGATGAGGAGCAAAATGTATGAATAAATTAATAGAAGAATATGATGTGGCGGTAATAGGAGCAGGGCATGCCGGATGTGAAGCTGCTCTGGCGTCCGCCCGTCTTGGCATGGAGACTATTATCTTTACGGTAAGTGTAGACAGCATTGCATTGATGCCGTGTAATCCCAATATAGGAGGAAGTTCCAAGGGGCATCTGGTAAAGGAAATAGATGCTCTTGGAGGAGAAATGGGAAAGGTAATAGACAGGACATTTATCCAGTCTAAAATGCTGAATCAGTCTAAAGGACCTGCCGTTCATTCTTTGAGAGCGCAGGCAGATAAAAAAAGATACAGTACGGAAATGAGAAAAGTTCTGGAAAATACGGATAAGCTGACAGTAAAGCAGGCAGAAGTGACAGAATTGATCGTGGAAGACGGAATTATAAAGGGCGTTAAAACGTATTCAGGAGCAACCTATCTGTGTAAAGCAGTTGTATTGTGTACAGGAACTTATTTAAAGGCCAGATGTATTTACGGAGATGTAAGTAATTATACAGGACCAAATGGACTGCAGGCAGCCAATTATCTTACGGATTCTCTGATAAAAAATGGAGTGGAGATGTTTCGGTTTAAAACGGGAACTCCCGCCAGAATAGACAAAAGAAGTATTGATTTTTCTAAAATGGAAGAACAAAAAGGGGATGAAAGAGTAGTTCCATTCTCCTTCTCAACGGATCCGGAGGATGTTCAGATTGAACAGGAATCTTGCTGGCTTACATATACCAATGAAAGAACCCATGAAATTATCCGGGCGAATCTGGACAGGTCTCCTCTGTATTCGGGAATGATTGAAGGAACAGGTCCGAGATACTGTCCTTCTATTGAGGATAAAGTGGTTAAATTTGCAGATAAACCGAGACATCAGGTGTTTATAGAGCCGGAAGGATTAGATACCAATGAGATGTATGTGGGAGGAATGTCCAGTTCTTTGCCGGAAGATGTGCAGCATGAGATGTACCATTCTGTACCGGGGCTGGAACATGCAAAAATCGTGAGAAATGCGTATGCCATTGAATATGATTGTATTAATCCCAGACAGCTCCACGCCACATTGGAATTTAAAAATATAAAAAATCTTTTCAGCGGCGGTCAGTTTAATGGAAGTTCAGGTTATGAAGAGGCAGCAGCTCAGGGACTTGTGGCAGGAATCAATGCGGCTTTGAAAATAAAAGGAAAAGAATTAATGGTACTGGATCGTTCCGAAGCTTATATTGGTGTGCTGATCGATGATCTGGTGACAAAAGAGAATCATGAGCCTTATCGTATGATGACCAGCAGAGCAGAATATAGGCTTCTTTTGAGACAGGATAATGCGGATCTGAGATTGAGAAAAAAAGGATATGAGGTGGGACTGATCAGTGAAGAACAGTATCAGGCGCTTCTGAAAAAAGAGCAGCAGATTCGTCAGGAAATTGAGAGAGTGGAAAAAGCTACGGTGGGAAAAACACAGGAAGTTCAGGAACTTCTGGAAAGTTACAACAGTACGCCTCTTACATCAGGTTCCACTTTGGGAGAATTGATCCGCAGACCTGAATTGAATTATGAGATATTAGCTCCTATTGATAAGAACAGGCCTGAGTTGTCCTGGGATGTAAAAGAACAGGTAAACATTAATATAAAATATGATGGATATATCCGCAGACAATTAAAACAAGTGGAACAGTTTAAAAAACTGGAGAAGAAACAGATTCCTTCAGATATAAATTATGATGAGGTGAAAAGTCTTCGTATAGAGGCAGTTCAGAAATTGAAATTATATCAGCCATTGAATATAGGTCAGGCTTCCAGAATATCAGGAGTATCACCGGCAGATATATCAGTGCTTCTCGTATATCTTGAAAGCAGACGATAACAAGTGGTAACAGGAAATAAAAAACCGAAAGGAAAACAGAATATGGAAAAATATTCTACAGAAACTTTTGAAAAGGGATTGGAACAGTTGAGAATTTTTCTCAATGAAAAACAGATACAACAGTTCATTGAGTATTATGAGATTCTGGTAGAGTGGAATAAAGTAATGAATCTGACTGCAATTACAGATTACGAAGAAGTGATTGCAAAACATTTTCTGGACAGTCTTGCCTTGGCAAAGGTGTGTGATCTTTCAGGAAAGAAAAAAGTGATTGATATAGGAACAGGAGCCGGATTTCCGGGAATTCCCCTGAAAATAGCATTTCCGGAACTGGAGATTGTTCTGTTGGATTCTTTAAATAAAAGAATTAAATTTCTTAATGAAGTGATTGAAAAATTAGGACTGAAAAACATAAGAACAATCCACGGAAGAGCAGAAGATTTTGCAAAACAAAAAGAATACAGGGAAAGTTTTGATTTATGCGTATCAAGGGCGGTGGCAAATCTCAGTACATTGTCTGAGTATTGTCTGCCATATGTGAAAATAGAAGGAAACTTTATCCCTTACAAATCAGGAAAAATAGATGAGGAAATTTCTCAGGGAGAAAAAGCAATAAAAATATTAGGAGGAAAAATCTCGCAAATCGACAAATTTCAACTTGTAGATACGGATATGGAAAGATCTTTTGTTGTGATAAAAAAAGAGAAAAATTCTCCAAAAAAATACCCTAGAAAAGCGGGAATGCCGTCGAAAGAACCTCTGGGAATGTAGAAAAACAAACTTGATATAATGAAACTCCGAAAGATATCTGAAAGGAAACAGATATTTTTCGGAGTTTTTTTGTTATGGGAAGAACACAAAAGTTTCACAGAAAACACACAGTTTTTTTGAAAGTTAAACACAATTTCTTTATAAAATAAATAGTAAAAAGGAGGGATTGAAATTGATAGAAGTAAAAAACCTTGTAAAAAAATATGGTGATCACCTGGCGGTGGATCACTTGTCTTTCCATGTGGAGAAAGGACAGATCTATGGATTTCTGGGGCCGAATGGAGCAGGAAAATCCACTACGATGAATATTATGACAGGTTATATAGCATCTACGGAAGGAGAGGTGTTGATAGATGGTCATAATATATTGGAAGAGCCGGAAGCTGCAAAAAAATGTATTGGATATTTGCCGGAACAACCGCCCTTATATTTTGATATGACGGTAGAAGAGTATTTGAAATTTGTGGCAGAATTAAAAAAAATACCGAAAAAAGAGAGAGAAGACCAGGTGGAAGATGTGATGAGGATGGTAGGTATTACAGAGATGAAAAACCGTCTGATTAAGAATCTTTCCAAAGGTTACAAGCAAAGAGTCGGATTGGGGCAGGCTATTTTGGGATATCCGGAAATTATTATTCTGGATGAACCTACAGTGGGATTAGATCCTAAACAGATTATAGAAATCCGGGAATTGATAAAGAAACTGAGTGAGAACCATACAATCATATTAAGTTCCCATATTTTATCGGAAATCAGCGCGGTTTGTGATTATGTAATGATTATAAATCATGGAAAGCTGGTAGCCAGTGATACGACAGAACATTTGAGCAGAATGACACAGGGTTCCAATACATTGGAACTGGTGGTTAAAGGTGAAAAAAATCAGGTGGAACAGCTTTTAAATCCTGTAGATGAGATAGAAAATATTGAGTGGACGGAAACGGATGAAGCAGGAGCCACAGGACTGAAAATAACAACAGAAGAAAAAACGGATATCAGAGAAGAACTGTTTTATTTGATGGCGGAAAATAAAATGCCTGTATTGAAAATGGATTTTAAGAAAATTTCGCTGGAAGATATTTTCCTTGAATTGACAGAAGAACATTCGGAAATTCAAAAGGAAGAAAAAGAAGATCCGGATAAAGAAACAAAAAATTCAGAAAAATCACAGGAAGCGGAGGAAATAAATCATGACAGCCATATTTAAAAAAGAATTAAAGGGTTATCTTACTTCTATGATTGGATATGTTTTTATATTTTTCATCCTTCTTTTGGAAGGAATCTATTTTACGGCCTATAGTATCCAACAAAGTTATCCTGTTTTTGGAGTTACCTTGCAGGCAATTACCTTTGTTTTCCTTCTTTTGGTACCTATTCTTACAATGAAAACTGTGGCAGAAGAACGCAAACAGAAAACAGATCAGCTTCTTTTAACTGCGCCGGTATCTGTGGGAAAGATTATCACAGGAAAATATATGGCATTGATAACTGTATTTTTGATTCCGGTGGGAATTATATGCTGTTATCCGTTGATCATGGGTAAATACGGTACAATTTCTTATCCTATGGCGTATACGGCTATTCTGGGATTTGCGTTATTGGGAGCGGCACAGATCGCGGTGGGAGTATTTTTATCATCGCTGACAGAAAATCCGGTGATCGCGGCGGTTATGACTTTTATAGCGTTGTTTATATGTTATATGATAACGGGAATTGCTTCTTTGATTCCGGATACATCTGCAGCATCACTGGGAATTTACATCTTGCTTGTGGCTGTTTTAACATTTTTTATATACCATATGATTCAAAATCTTTGGATTGCAGGAGGAATAGGCATTACAGGAGAGGCAGCGCTGATTATTACTTATCTGATCAAACCCGTATTATTTGAAAGTGGGATTCAGAAATTTTTAGAGATTTTTGATATTACCAGTCACTTTGATAATTTTACCAATGGAATTTTTGATCTGAATGGAATCGTATATTTTCTGTCTGTGATCGTGATTTTTCTGTTTCTTTCGGTTCAGACGATAACGAAGAGACGTTGGAATTAGGAGGGCAAAAATCATGAAAATCAGTATAAAAAACAAATTGGGGCAGTGGAAAAAAACACTGAAAGAAATGGGAAAAATAGACAGAAAAGCATTAAAAAACGGTTCTTTTAGTATGTTGTATACTGTGATTCTTGTGGCTGTTATCGTAGTTATCAACCTGATCGTAGGGGAAATTCCGGAGAAATATACGCAGATAGATGTGAGCAGCCAGAAGTTATATACCATTTCAGATGAGACTGTAAAATTTTTGAAAGAGTTACAGCAGGATGTGACGATTTATCATATTGTACAAAATGGAAATGAAGATGAGATTCTGGAGAAAATGCTGACTCGTTACGAAGAAACTTCTGATCACATTACCGTGGAGAAAAAAGATCCTGTGTTATATCCAAACTTTATTTCACAGTATACACAGGAGCAGGTAAGTGATAACAGTTTAGTGGTAGTGAATGGAGAAAAGAGTAAAGTTATTTCATATAATACTCTTTACGAGACAAATTATGATTATTATACGGGAAGCAGCAGTACTACGGGATTTGACGGCGAGGGACAGATAGACAGCGCTATTTCTTACGTTACATCAGAAGATATTCCGGTGGTATATACGCTTCAGGGACATGGAGAACTGGAGATTAACAGCAGTCTGACAGAGAGTCTGGAGAGAGCTAATTATCAGGTGGAAAATCTGAATCTTTTGACAGAAGAAAATGTACCGGAGAATACAGGATGCTTTATCATTTCTTCTCCTCAGACAGATATTTCGGAGGAGGAAGCAGAAAAAATCATATCCTACCTGGAAAAGGGTGGAAAAGCTATGATTTTTACAGATTATACAAATGTAGAAATGCCAAATCTGAAAAAAGTACTGGAAAACTATGGAATTACAATCAAAGATGGTGTGGTTCTGGAAGAAGATACGAAACATTATATTATGCAGGTTCCATATTATCTTGTTCCGGATATTGAAAGTACAGAGCTGACAGAGGAATTGGTTAGTGATAACAGATATATATTAATGCCGATTTCCCAGGGGCTTCAGATGTTAGATTCCTATAGAGATACATTGACAATTGAACCGATTTTAACCACTTCTGAAGATGCATATATTAAAACAGATGTGGGAAATATGAATACATTTCAAAAAGAAGATGGAGATGAAAGCGGAGAGTTTTACCTGGGAGTTGCAGTAAGAGAAAGGGTGGACGAAGAAAACGAAACACAGCTTGTTTGCTATGGTTCTTCCAGTTTATTGGATGAAACAACAAATCAGCAGGTATCAGGAGGAAATACAGAGCTTGTGCTGGATACTTTGGGATGGATGTGTGAAAATGAAACACCGGTGATTCAGGTTGCAAGTAAAAATCTCTCTGTAAGTAGTCTTACTATACCTGAATATGATGCCGGATATTGGGCAGCAATAACCTGTGGAATCATACCCGCAGCATTTTTGTTAGCAGGTACTGTTATATGGTTTAGAAGGAGAAAACAGTAATGAAGAAAAAAAGAGGCCTGTATATAGTGGGAGGAATTTTACTTCTGTGCCTCCTGATAGGGGTATATATCCTGGTAAAGAAAATAAATAAAGAAGAAGTGGCTGCAGAGGAGCCGGAAGACAGTCAGGAAGAAATTCTGGCGGTCAGTGAAGAAGATATTTCTTCTTTGACATTCCGGCTGGAGGGAAAAGAAACAACCTGGAATAAAAAAGATGATGGATGGAATTTGGAAGGAGACGAACAATTTCCAGTGGATTCCGATAAAATAGGCAATCTTACATCTGCTCTGGATTCTGTAAAGGCAAGTCGTAAACTGGAGAAGGTTGAAAATCTTAAGGATTATGGATTGGATGAAACGGAAAATCTGATTAAAATTAAGAAAACAGATGATACGGAGGAAATAATTGGAATAGGAGATAAAAATCCCTCTACGGAAGATACATACGTCTATATAGGACAGGATACAGCCACGGTATATACGGTATCGGCGGATTTGGCGGCTACATTTTCGGGAAGTATTTATGATTTTGCGAAAGGAGAAGAATATCCGGAAATTATTGCAACAGATATAACCCAGATAAAAATAGAAAAAAGTAAGAATGGATACACGCTGACTTCCGATGGAAGTTCCTCTACTTCCTGGATGGTAAAAGACGAAAACGGCGAAGAAAACGAGGCAGATACCACATCGGCAGGGACACTTCAGAGTACGGTGGCAGGATTTCAATTTTCAAAATATTATGAATACAACTGTGAGGATTGGAAGATATATGGGCTGGACGAACCGGAAATGATTCTTTCTGTAACATATAAAGAAGAAACCACAGAAGAAGATACAGAAGAAAATTCAGAAGAGGATAGTTCGGAAGAAACTCCAAAAGAAAAAACAATCCGGTTACAGGTGGGAAATCTTGCAGAAGATGGAAATTATTATGTGCGTCTTGGGGATTCAAAAGAGGTACATGGAATATCTCAGGGGGCAATAGAAACGCTTCTGGGTGGTAAAGCTTTTGATTACTGGAATAAAGGAATAGAAGGAATCAACATTGGAGATTTGGATCATCTGGATGTGACTTATAACGGAGAAACATATACATTGAAACGAATTGTTACAGAGAAAGAAAAGGAAACAGAGGAAGATGATGAAACAGTAACAGAAACCAAATATTATGTAAATGATGAAGAGGTGAAGAGCGAAGATTTTATGGACTTTTACCGGGAAACTTTAAATATGGTATGCCAGAATCGCCTGGAAGAAGATATACCGGAAAAAGAACCGGAACTTGTGCTGCATTATGTAGGAACAAAAGGAGAAACGGTTACAGTGTCTTATATACCTCGTGATGCCAGCTTCTATACGGTGGAAAACCAGCAGGGAACGTATGGAATAGTAAATAAAATGAGTGTAAAAGACTTGATTGAAAAACTGGCAATATTGATCAAATAGAAAAATGCCGAAGATTTTTATATTAATCTTCGGCATTTTTTTAATCTCCAGAAGGTTCTTTGGCAGGTTCAGGAGTAACAGCGTCAGTAGGAGTTGGAGTAACAGTAGCTGTCGGTTCCGGGGTGGCCGGTGGGATAACGATTCGATTCATCTTATTTACAGCGCTTTCAATCAGAGCATTAGCATTATTGAGGTAAATAACATCCTGAATCTTGTTCTCTTTCACGAAGCTGATTAAATTATCCTGATAATAACGATAATCAACTACGTGAACCGTCTGATAACTGTTTACCAGGAAAGGAACAAAGGCATTTCCATAGGATTCTTTAATGATCACACAGGAAGAACCATCTGTAATATTTGGATTTTCTATTTTTTCATAAGGCTGATCTCCGGCAATAAAACATAAGTATTTGTTACTGGAAGAATATTCTGTGGCATCCGCTACGATCTGGCCGGTGATTTCCTGACCGTCGTTAGTCCAATATTTCATGGTGTTCACAGAAGGAACATAGGCATTTACAGTATCTGGATTGTTTTTGAGAACATCAGATTGTTTACTGTAACTGTAAAAACTTCCAACAAATCCATCATAGGATTGTTTTGCAAAAGCAGAAAGAGGAGAAGGTTCCATTCCTTTTGCTTTCATAAGTTCCTGATATGCATAATAAGCTCCGTCGGCTGTCCAGTGATGATCCGTCTTGAAATACAGATATTCACTGTTATGAGCTTTGAGAGTATCTAAAACAGGAACCTGGTGAATGGAAGAATCCAGATGACCGTATACATAATCAAAGGCCTTACCCTGATCGCTGGAATTAATCTTGGATTGATTTTCAAGATCCAGATTAACGGCAATACTGGTAGGAACAAGAATATCATATACATTGGCAACGCCTTTTAATTGTTCAGCTACTGAATTCATCATAAGAATATATGCATCAGCGCCGTCACGGCTGAAACCATATATCTCAAATCCCCGGTTATCTGCAACGTATATGGCTCCGGCCTTTTCGGGTTCATCATGAATGGTACCGTCAGGAGCCGGGGGAGGAGTGGTGGTAGGAATCGGTGTTGCAGTGATTTCAGCATCAGCATCAGGGATCTCATCGCCCTCCACAACCTCACCATATAATTCTTCAGTGGTAATACCATATAATTTTTTGAATTTTGAATTGGCAGTCATCAGACTTTCCCGGAAAGGAAAAGTATCGGCATACCATGTACTGATTCCGTTAAAAAATTCTCCGTTGAAAAAAGTGGAAACAGTAGGCTTTGGAAATTTGGTCAATTCTCTTTTTTCAACGTCAGATTCTTTGGGACGAAGTGGAAATAAAAGTCCTATGAATCCAAAAAGAAAGAGTAGTCCGAAAAAAACAAGGATCATCCATCGCATATATTTTTTGCGGACTATATTTTTCTTGGTATAATATTCATCATTATTTTTTCTCATGGCAGACAGTCCTTTTAAAATTGAAAGTATAAAAATGGATTATAACTGTTTCCAACCAATGCCAGGAGTGAGAGCATCAACAATACAGCAGGCATTACCATATCATAGGCATAGACAACATGAGGAATACGGTGATTCACCAGATGAAGTCTTTTAACGTAGGAACCGAAATTCTTGAAGAGTGGAGTAGATGCAATAATGCAGAAAACTAAAAGGAAAATATTATTCTGCAGAATGATAGAAGTAGAAGCATCAATAAAACCATTCTTATTAAGTCCCAACATACCCTTAAACAGAGTTCCTAAAGTTCCCATGGATTCACAGCGGAAAAGAGCCCAACCGAAATAAACAACAACCATAGCATAAATATGGCCGACAAAGGTTGGTACCCGAGATAACTTTTGAGTAAGGAATTTATTTTCCATAAAGATAAAAATGAAGAAATATAATCCCCAGAAAATATAATTCCAACTGGCTCCATGCCAGAATCCGGTGAGACACCATACCACTAAAAGATTAATGGTAGTTCTGCGAGCTCCTTTGCGGCTTCCTCCCAGAGGAATGTAAACATAATCCCGGAAGAAAGAACTTAAGGAGATGTGCCATCTCTTCCAAAAATCTTTTATGGAGTTTGCTATGTAAGGGTAGTTAAAGTTTTCATCGTAGTGAAAGCCAATCATAAGTCCCATACCGATTGCCATGTCTGAATAGGCGGAAAAATCAAGATAGATCTGCAATCCATAGAAAAGCAGACCAATCCAGATACCTGCGGCAGGGATACCTGCAAGATCTTTTGCGACGGTGGGAAGCAGGGTATCTGCAACAGTAGCGCATCCATTTGCTAAAATTGCTTTTTTTGCAAGGCCAGTGGAAAATCTTTTGATTCCACGGCACATTTCATCAAGTTTTGATCTTCGGCCTTCAATCTCGTCTGCTACCAATTGATAACGGACAATAGGTCCGGCGATACATTGGTGGAAGAGAGATGCGTACAACAGGAGGTAGGAAAACTTCTCCTGAGGTTTGATTTCCTGTCTGTATACATCAATCACATAAGAGAGAAGCTGGAAGGTATAAAATGAAATACCGATAGGAAGTACAATCTGAGGTATTTCTTTTGGTAAGTTAAAAATCGCATGAGAGATACCTGCAAAAAATGAGAGATATTTGAAAAATACCAAAAGCCCCAGCATAACCACACAGTCGCTTATCAGGAAAATCTTACTCCATTTCGTATCCTGATACTGATAAATCAACAATGCAAAAATCCAGGAAGCGAAGACCATGCTTACAAGCAGCAGAAGATACTTTGGTCCACCCCAGGAATAAAAGATCAAGGAAAAAACAAGCATAACCATGTTTTTTTGCCTGATCGTATTGGCAAAATTATACGCAATAAGATTCAGCGCAAGAAAGAAAAATACAAAAAACAAGCTTGAAAAAACCATATTGCTCCTTTTGATAATAATAAATTATAGGTTGGTGGATTACGGGTAAAAAAGATACTGTCCGGTCAATAGATTCGGACAGTGTCCTGAAAAGATAAAAGGCAACTGTTACTGGAAATACAATGATCACCAAAACAGCTGCAAAATCACTTTTTTTGAGATGTGCCCATAAAAAATACAGGGCAGTGCATAAACGTATATCTGTGGTTATTTATGACTTAAAACTATTGAAAAATCAGAACGACAGATTATTACAAAATGCAACAAAAAAGCCACTTTTATTGTATATAATATAATAATAAATAAGGGATGTCAACCGAAGAAGAATTACAAAAAAAGGAATTTTTAAGGAATAATTTGTACATTTTTGAAAGAAAAAAGTAACTATTTAAAAGAAAATATTTTAGAATAAAACATGGAAAAGAGAAAATGATCATGGAAGAAGAAAATGGTAATATATAAAACCAGAACAGTCGGGAAAATAAAAGAAAATTTTAAAATGCGAGAAAAAATCTCATAAAACGAAGAAATAAATACGAGAAAAAATCTCGCAAGGTCAATTTAAAAGACTGACAATATCGGAATACATTCACAAACAGGTGAAGAAGATACTGTCAGTCTTTTTTTGAGTTAAATAAAAAATATTTTTGCGGTATCTAAAACCTTCTCCGGAGATTCAATATGAGGCAAATGTTTTTGGTGAGGCAAGATTTCATATTCTATAGATGGATTGATGGAAGAATATAAAACAACACTTTCTTCTGCACGTTTTTCCAAGTCTCCCTGAAGAATATAGATACTGTTATTGATCTTTTGCAAAGCCTGGGCAATATTACAATACAAATACTTTCCTTTTAAGCTGGCCAGAAGATACTTTCCGTTCCCGTGTTCCAAATGAGCAGATTCATAATAAGAATCTAATAAATCAAAATCACGATGGAAAGGATTGTATAAATAATGTTCCGTAAATTGTAAATCAATATTTCCACGAGCCATGATAAAGTTATATAAAAGGGTTCCAACTAAAGGAAGGTCCAAAATGAACTTTGCGGCTTTTGATTTTTTTGAAGGAACTTGATTTAATATGGCAAGATCCTCTGGATTGATCATCATAATACGGTTAATAATGGTATCGTCATTTCTACAGGCCATAACGGCAAAAGAACCAGATAAACCGCTTGTTATAATATCGGTTTTTTGTTTGATAACATTTTTAATAAAATCAGTAATTAATTGCACATATAAAAAATTCGTATACGTTATTTTGGGACGATCCGAACATCCACAGCCTAAAAGATCCAGAGAATAAACGGTATGTTCCTTGGCTAGAGAATCACTTACATACTTCCATTCTTCTGTACTGCAACAGGGAGAAACATCATGAATCAATAAAAGAGGAGAACCGGAGCCTTTCACTGTATAATGAATTTTTCCAAAACGCCAGTTGTAAAACTCTTTGGATTTACTATAGAGCAAATTCTTGACAACGGCGGAAGCGGTGACAACTTTATTTAGAACAAAAATCGCTCCTGATGTCAATGTAATCAATATGCTGGCTGTAAGTAATCGATGTTTATTTTTCTTCATAAAATAGAACCTCCTTATTCTTAAAAGGACTTATGTAACTATTATAAGCCTTTTTGGACGGAGATACAATTGAAAAATTTATTAAGATTTAAAAAAACACATTGTAAAAAAAAAGAAAACAACACAATGTTTCACGTGAAACATAAAAAAAGAAATTCTTA